>CAMBPD010000029.1 GCA_945869405.1 Chryseobacterium gleum
ACAGGCGTTTAAGCGTCTAGGATTTGAACAGTTTAATGACTTGTACACTCAAGCAGCCCAAAATCCCATGTTTGATTTATTGGAAACGGGCAAAATCCCGAACAACCAATTCATCGATTATCTGCATCAGCAGGTTCCTCTAGCAACAAAAAAGCAAGTGGAGGGAGCGTGGAATTCCATTTTGTTGCGCATATTACCTGATCAGGTGCTTGTTGCGAGCGCCCTCAAACAATCCGGCATCCGTACGTTCCTATTGAGCAATACTAACGCCATACATGTGGAAGAGTTTGAGCGCATGATTGCATCTACAATGGACTTTGAGGTTTTTACGCAGTCATTCGAAAAGATTTATTACTCCAATGTAATTGGCTTGAAAAAGCCTCATCCTGAAACCTTCCTGGCCGTATGTGAATGGAATGGACTGGTTCCTGCTGAGACGTTGTTTATCGACGATAGCAGGCAGCATGTGGAGGGTGCGCTCAGCGCGGGTTTGCAAGCGTATCACTTGCAACCGCATGAAAGAGTGAGCTCACTGTTCGACCTTGCCTCAATTGGCTAGTCTTCCAGTATCTCTATCGCAGATTCGTTGTTGACGATCATCCCTGGAATGCCATTGCTGTCTTTTGTTACCATTCCCGTCACGCAGATTTTTTTGTTTTTCAACCAGTCCTGTGGTGCATAACTGAAATGAGGCGCGTCGTTCTGAAAAATCGTGACAGTGAAAATTTGATTGGGAAACATCTTGTCCAGGTTTAGGAAGACGTTGCCTTTTGCAGACAGCTTTGTGCTTACTACTTCTCCGATTACTTTGATTTCATCTCGTTTGCCCGCATAAAGTGCGGCTTGCTGGGTGTTAAATGTGTTGCGCGGCAAATGCGTGGCATCCATAGGTTCTACATCACCTGTTTTCTTGCCATCAACAAGCCAGTGGTTCAGGTGATAGCTTGACTCAAGTTGGCGTTCAGCCTCGTCGTTTAACTTGCAAAAGAAATTGAGCCCAGTAACTTTTTCAATGCTGTCAATGCTACATACATAGTGCCCAAGAGGGTATTCACATTTGGCATTTGGCATGATGAATCCAATCGCCTCATTGTGCTCTAAGTCCAATACCACTTTGAAGTAATGCTCTGGGATGCTCACCTTGTTGGTGCCCTTTTCTAGTTTCTTCAGTTCAGGCAAGAGCACCCCACCCGTAACAATAAACAATGGCGTTGAATGTGAAATACACGCGTTGCGCATTGCGTCTTCTAGGTCTGCCCAACGTCCGCGGTTAAGACCGGGTGTTTGTGGCGACATGTTGCTGTAAAAATAACTTTCGGAAAGGGCTTTTTTGGAATAACGAAAATCTGCCGATGGAGCCAAGTGCCCCCGATCAAATCCAAAACCCTCGGTTTTTGTTTTGCCATCCGGGGTCTTGAATTTTAGCGCATAATCTTGATCCACTGCGGATCCAGTTTTAATCAAGGGGTCAGGACGAAAATCGTTCGTTCGTCCTTCTGTTCCATTCGCTACCTCCGGAAGTAGCATGTGCGATACCCACTTGGCTTGTTCGTGCAACTCGTCATAAACAAGCGCATAGGCCGTGTGGTAAATAACTTCGTCACATGTTGCTGTTTCAGGCAAGCCAACACGTGCAATTTGATGTCGCATCGATTGAAACTTTAAGTCTTCTAACGCGCTGCTTAAGCTGTCTTGCGCTAGTTTCAATTGCTTGAGTTGACTGTCTGTGGATGCTATTTGGTCTTGCAGTGTTTGCGCTTGCAGCGTTTGCACAAACAGCAAAATAGGCCACGCGAGATGACCTATGGCGCTGAAAAAAGTATATGTGAAATTTCTGCGCATGTTACTAATCTGCAAGCCACAACGAAGTGTTCAATAGCAAGTGTGGATGGCTTTTTTATTATTGAGTTTGTTGAGTTGTTAAAGATACACTGAGTAATCACATACAACTACCCGCGAAGTAAGAGTCTCAACGTATGCCGGCTTCGCTGTTCGAGTATGATTTCTTTTCCGTGCGTTAGCTTTTCGGAATCAGCCTCGTTCCAATGAAGGATAGTAAGTAGGGTAAGGTCTTCATTGAAGCGTGTGCTATAGCGCACATCAAGCGCTTTCAGCAGTGAATTTAGTTTGTGCGTATCGTGATCAACCACGATAGAAAAACTGATGGCAGAATTTTCCATCAAGTGAATACGAACCCCCAAATCCGAAAGCGTTTCGAATATCTCTTTAAGATTGTCTTCCACGATAAAACTGAAGTCGCGGGTAGAAATAGATAGCAAAACCTGGTTGTCTTTGATGATGTAATTGGGAATGGCGCTATCGTTGGTCGTACTGTCGCAAATGAGAGTTCCGGCGTCTTCCGGATGCACAAATGACTTGATGTACAAAGGGATGCCTTTGTTTTGCAAGGGTTTAATGGTCTTCGGGTGTATTACGCTTGCCCCATAGTAAGCCAATTCAATTGCTTCTTTAAATGAAATGCGGTCGAGCTTCACGGTGTCCTTGAACCTCTTCGGGTCGGCATTGAGCATGCCGGGCACATCTTTCCAAATTGTCACATCGACGGCATTCAGCAGGTAGGCGAGAATGGCTGCGGTGAAGTCTGAGCCTTCACGGCCGAGTGAAGTAGGCCTGCCCTCCACTGTGCTTCCAATAAAGCCCTGGATTACGCAAACAGATTTTTCCCTCAGTTTTTTTTCGATTGATTCAATGCGGCCCGCGCTTGTTTCCCAATCAACTCGTGCATCGCGATAGCGCTTATCTGTTATGATGCTCTCTCGTGCGTCGAACCATGCTGATACAATCCCTTCCTGTTGGAAATAGGCATGCACAATGGACGTTGAAATTAGCTCTCCGAATCCAATCAATAGGTCATATTCTTCATCGTAGTTGCTTGAACACGGCCTATTCAACGTATTTATGAATGAGATGATTTGCGCTTGGAGTGCGGTGGAACCCGTCGTGCCCGACCCAAACAATTCATCAACCAATTGCTGGTGAAATAGAATGAGTTCGTCGAGCTCTTTTTTGTAGGGCCTTCCCTCGAAACGTGCTACATGTATGCGCTCAATGGTGTTGGTGGTTTTACCCATAGCGCTTACAACCACCACCAAAGAGTGGTGCGCATAAGTGCGCACAATGTCTGCCATGTTGCCAACAGCTGCTGCATCTTTTACACTAGCACCACCAAACTTGAAAATTTTTATCATACTGGTTTATCGCTTCTCGAATGCGAATGTATTTGAATTACGATAAACCCATGGCTTGGATGTCGGCAAGAAGCAGCTTGCCATTTATCCACTCAGCGTCAAGAGTTGAATTGTATTTGCGGTAGAAATGAAGCGCAGGCTCATTCCAATCGAGCACCTGCCAGCACATCCCCGAGTATTGTTTTTCGACACACAAGCGAAGGCATGCCTTAAAAAGTGCCGATCCTATGCCCTGCCCGCGAAGCGCTTCCTTCACCACTATATCCTCCAAGAAAAGCATATTGCCTTTCCAGGTTGAATAACGAATGTAATGAAGGGCTACACCCTCTATAGCGCCGTCCGATTCAGCCACAAAGAATGCATACGTCGGGTTCTCTCCAAATCCGTCGCGCAGCATAGCCTCCTCTGTATTGATGACTTCGTGTAGCGCTTTCTCATATTCCGCTAGCTCTTTTACAAGCGATAGTATTTGCGGCACGTCCTCGGGTTTTCCCTCGCGAATTGTGGTCGTTTTCATACTGCAAAGCAATGCGAGTTTTTGAGATTTGGAATGTGCTACCGTTAAAAGACATTCCCGTGCTACTTTTGCGTCATGTCGAGTGTTCGTTTGGATAAAGTTTCTGCTCTGATTAAACGAGAGCTTGCTCTCTTGTTTCAGCAAAACATGCACACCATGTTTGAAGGAATGATGATAACCGTTACCCAGGTGCGGGTATCGCCCGATTTGGGCGTAGCCAAGGCCTACTTAAGTTTTTTTCCGGTAGAAAAAAGGCAGCCAGGAATTGCACTTGTTCAAGAGAAAAAGGGACACCTTAGAAAATTATTGGCGGATCAGGTTGGAAAACAGCTTCGTAAAATTCCTGAACTCATCTTTTTTGTTGATGACTCCTTCGACTATTTCGAAGAAATTGACCGTCTGCTCAAGAAGGGGTAAGGTTGAATGTTGCACTTTACATAGCCCGACGACATCTCTTCGCCCGCAAATCGAAAGGAATTATTAATTTTATTTCAGGTATTTCTATGGTGGTGGTGGCTTTCATCACTGCAGCCATGATTACTGTAATGAGCACCTTCAACGGAATCGATGAGTTGGTGAAGAAGATATTTTCCAATGTGGATGCCCCGCTTACCATTCTTCCTATTGAGGGTAAACACCTCCCAGACTCGTTGATTTTTACGGATAGAATCTTGGCCATCGAAGGTATAGTTGGGCTGAGCAAGGTGATCGAGGAGGATGTCCGGTTGTCACACGAAAATCGTTATGCGATTGCTACCGTGAAGGGCGTGGAATCAAATTATGCCGATTTCTCACCCATTGATACCGCTATTGTGGACGGTGAGTATTTGCTGGAGTTTGATAGCCTGTCGCTGGCGGTAGTGGGATCGGGTATTCAAATTGAATTGGACATGCCCCTGCGCGACTATGCGCCAACTGTTATGGAAATTGCTGCGCCTATTCGAGGGCGACGAATCTCTGAGTATAAAGAAGAGGCATTTAACCAGGAAAACATCCTCGTGAGCGGTGTGTTTGCTATTAACGCCGAACTAGACGCCAAGTATGTAATCGTGCCCTTGCATTTTGCCCGTGAACTATTTGGCATGAACGATGTGGTTTCATCGGTAGATGTTTTTACCTCGGATGAGGCCGACCATAACGAGATCAGACGGATGCTTCAAGAGCAATACTCGGGGGTTGCAAAGATCATAACACGCGAAGAAAAGAACGCCCTCATCTACAAGACCAATGCGAGTGAGAAATGGGCTACCTTCCTCATTCTATTGTTTATTTTCTTGATAGGGTGCTTCAACATTATCGCCTCATTGACCATGCTCGTTATCGAAAAAAAACGCGATATTTTTACGCTAAACACCCTTGGAATAGATACACAAGGCATCAAACGAATCTTTATTTACGAAGGAATTCTCATCAATCTCATCGGAGCGAGTACCGGCACTGCCATGGGATTATTCCTTTGCTTTGCTCAGCAACGCTATGGGCTCATCGCCATGACTGGAGGGGCCGTTGAGAGCTACCCCGTCAGTGTGCAATGGCTCGATGTCGTAGGTATTTTCGTCACTGTTTTAACCATCGGCGCTGTATTTTCCGGAGTATTGGTGCGCTCCTTGGTGCGCCGTTTTGCAAACAATTCAATGATGTTGGCCGGTTCCATCAGTTAACACGAGAGTGTGTGAATATTCATTGGCTTATAATAATGTGCCATCGGGCGTGGTTATACTTTCACTGAGTATAACAGAAAATGACATTGAAACAAGTCAAACGAATAGGATTGATTCTGCTGAGTTTGCTGATCACTTTAGCACTTTCTGTCTTTATCGTGTTGCGTTTTTATGAGGATGAGATTGGAGCCTTTGCAATAAAAAAACTCAAGACACAACTAACCACAGATTTCGAGGTGAAGCAGGTGGGCCTTGCATTTTGGAAGACATTCCCAAACGCTGCCGTCGAATTAAACACTCTGTATGTTCAAGAAAAAGGGGAAGAGTCGGATACACTTCTCTATGCGGAAGCGTTGTATTTGAAATTCAATTTGTGGGATATTTTCCTTGGGTCATACCGAGTGGATGAGGTGGAGATTATTGGCGGTCGACTCCAACTCTCGGTGAATGATGTGGGCGAGAACAATTGGGAGGTTTGGAAGGAGTCCTCAGGAGAAACATCCAATTTTGAGATTGAATTGGAGGAAATTGTACTCACGGATACTCGTGTCATATACAACGATAGGCCATCCCAATTTTATATAGATCTTCTTGCCATTCAAACTTCAGGCAGCGGCAACTTCTCCGCGCGAAATGTGGATGTTGCGCTGAGCTTGGATGTGCTCATCGAAAAAATAAGCAGCAAGGACGATGTGTACCTCGAGAATCGCGTTGTTGCCGGTGAAGCGGAAATGAAGGCTGATATCGATAAGCAAGTGTTTCATTTTTCCACAAGCGAAATAGCATGTGGCGATTTTGAATTGGCGATTCAAGGTAGCTTGAACAAAGAGGGTACTGGTGGAATGGAGTTTTATGCTGAGGCCAACGATGAGCTTATCGAAGATGCCATCGACGCTCTCCCAGCCACCATACGGAAGCAAATTAATGGCTATAAAGTATCAGGCGATTGTGATGTTAAAGCCAAGATTAGCCGGAGTAAAAGCGAAGACCCGATAATGGTCGAGCTAGAACTGAATGTGGATGACGGAACACTTCGCGTCAAGAATGAGGGACTCGCTCTAGAAGATATTCAAACCAATTTGTATTACATGCGTGGTGGCAAAAAAGATCAAATTCGATTGAAGTCTTTCACCTGTTCTTTGGATCGCAGTCGAATCGAAGCATCTGGTAACATCGTGGGTTTTGAAACGCCACAATTGGACATGAAGGTGTCGGCGCAAATACAGTTGAAGGACTTGCGCGATTTTTTGGATTTACAGCAAATAGAAATTTGTGAAGGCGAGGTAACTGCAGAGGCTGCGCTCAATGGTACGCTTCGTTATGTGGAAGCCGACACCTCCTACAATTGGCGCGATATTCTCGCCACAGGAACGGCGAGTGTGAGTGGGGCATCCCTTAAACTAAAAAACTCAAATCGACTGTTCAATGAAATGACCGCAGAGTTTGCTTTCGACAAACAAAATGCAAATATCCGACAATTTTCAGGTGTCGTAAACGGCACAGATTTCGGCCTCACGGGCACATTGTTTAATGTAGTGCCCTTCTTGTTTGAGCCGCGGGCACGTGTTTTCCTCGATGCCGATTTAAAAAGCAGCGTTATTGACTTTACCCAGCTAGTTGAAGAGGAAACATCGACGGCAAATGAATCTGATTATGAGCTGCTATTCCCCGCATTGCTCGACTTTAATCTGAAATGCTCAATCGATAAGTTTGTTTTTAGAAAGTTTGAAGCCCAAGGTGTAAGAGGAATGGCAATACTGGAAGACGGAAAACTGACGGTTGACCCGTTGTCGTTTACCACTGCCGACGGAACCCTCAATGCTCAGTTGGTTCTAGCACCAATTAGCACGGATTCATACCGGCTGAACTGCCTTGCACAGGTTCATGACATTCGCATTGACGAAGTGTTTACGGAGTTTGAAAATTTCGGACAAACTTTTATACAAGACAAGCACTTAAAAGGGATTGCCAACGCTAACGTTCAATTCAGAGCGGTGGTATCGAATGCACTCGAACTAAAGTCGGATAAGATTGAGAGCATTATTGATTTGTCGATAGAAAATGGTGAGCTCAATAACCTTGAAACACTTCAAGAGATAGCTGACTATTTGCGTAAGAACAAGTGGGTGGCTCCGTTTGTGGATGAAGATAGATTTGCAGAACGAATGCGTAATGTCAAGTTTTCAAAATTGGAAAATGTCATCGAGATTCGTAATCGTGTGGTCACTATACCGATGATGGATATTCGAAGCAGTGCCATGGATATTTCAGCCAAGGGAACACACACATTCGATCATGTCATTGATTATGCTGTAGGGTTTAATCTTCGCGATCTTCTCATTCGCAAGGATAAGGAGTTAAATGAGGCTGACGACGGTCTGGGGAAGTGGATGTATCTATCGATGAAGGGCACGGTGGATAATCCTGCCTATGCAGTTGACCGCGAATTGGCGAAGGAGGTAAGGAAGGAATCGATGGAGGCCGAGAGAGACAACATGAAGGCTTTGTTCAAGGACGAGTTTGGTCTGTTCAAAAAGGATCATTCTGTAGGTAAATACAAAGAGAACGCAGAGGGACCGAGTAAGTCTACGATTACCGTTGAATGGGAGGAACAAAATGGAGAAGAGAATCAGCAACAACCTAGCCCAGCAGTTCCTCCGAAAAAGAAAAAGGATGAGCCTGTAGCCACTGATAAGGCGACTGAAAAGAAAAAGAAAACACCGAAATGGTTAGAAGAAAAAGAATAGTCTCGTATGTAAGTTTGCCCTATGACCGCAGTACCTCCTGAGTTTATTGAAAGAATTAAGGTTCAGTTCCCTTCTCAGGCAGATGAGTTTATCGCTGCTCTGGACTGGGCAGCAAACTCGAGTATTCGGTTGAATGCAGCAAAACCCGGAGCTCTTTTTTCAGACTCGACTCGCATTGCCTGGAACGATGAAGGCAATATGCTCTCAACCCGCCCCAAGTACACTCTCGACCCTAAGTTGCATGCTGGGTGTTACTATCCGCAAGAAAGCTCTTCCATGGCGTTGCAGTGGGTGTTGAAGCACTGTGTTGGGGATGCTGCAGAAATTGATGCGCTGGATCTATGTGCTGCACCCGGCGGAAAGTCACTAACAATAGCCGATTTCTTGCGCACTAGGGGCCGATTAGTTTCAAATGAGATCATTAAATCGCGCGCTCATGTTCTCCGGGAAGTGCTCACGAAATGGGGCTCAACGAATGTGATAGTTACCAATAACCGTCCGGTAGATTTTGGCTCAGGATCATTTCAGTTTGATTTAATGGTTGTCGATGCACCGTGCAGCGGCGAGGGCATGTTTCGAAAAGATCCGGATGCGCGAGCTCAATGGACAGCTCAATCAACGATTGCCTGCAGCGACCGACAAAAGATAATTCTCGGTGATGTGTTGCATGCATTGCGCGAGCATGGAGTGCTGATTTATTCCACATGCACCTTTGCTCCAGAGGAAAATGAAGATGTAGTGCGCGCGCTTGTTCAATCGGGCGAATATGAATCGTTGCGTTGGCCGGTGCCAACAGAATGGAATGTGAATGTATTGGATGATGCCGGCGTTTTCGCAATGCGTTTTTTGCCGCATCAATCGCCTGGGGAAGGGTTTTTTATTGCCGCCTTGCGAAAAGTGAGCCGAAGCGATACTAGGCGCGCTAAGCCTAAATCAGTTTTTTCAGGCCCAACCTTGGCCGATCGAAAAGTGTTGCTGGCTAATAGTTTGGATCCCGATCGAATGGTGAATGCTCCCGATGGTGAGCTATACCAATCGCCATTTAACCTAAACGAGTTGAACACTCTTGCTGCCAATTTATACGTCCAACAACCTGGGGTGCACATCGGTAGAATAGTTCGCGATGAACTTATACCCGGACATGCCATTGCCCTTGCTCAAGACATTGCTTGGCAAGCATCTCCAATTGAACTCGATTTGCAACAAGCCAACGCCTATTTGCGCGGTGAAGCAATCGCTGTGCAGGCAGCCTCTGGCTGGCAGCGCGTCGCTTTTGAAGCATGCGTGTTGGGATGGGTTAAGGTCATTGGCAATCGCGTGAACAATTACTATCCTAAAGAATGGCGCGTTAAGATGAAGGAGTAGCTACTTTTGACTTCCTATCTGTGAGTGCTCTCGAAAACATACAGCAGCCCATTGCTCGTGAAATGGAGGCTTTTGAAGATTACTTCAAGTCTGCAATGCGAAGCGAAAATATGCTGTTGGACAAAATCACCCATTACATCATCAAACGCAAGGGAAAGCAGATGCGGCCCATGTTCGTGTTTCTTTCGAGCAAGGTCTGTGGTGAAATAACGCCTTCGACCTACACCGCAGCTTCCCTTATAGAACTTCTACACACGGCTACGTTGGTGCACGATGATGTGGTGGATGTGGCCAATACACGGAGAGGATTCTTTTCTATTAATGCACTCTGGAAAAATAAAATTGCCGTGCTAGTGGGTGACTATTTGTTGTCACGAGGCTTGCTGTTGAGCGTTGATAAGGGAGAGTTCCAATTATTAAGAATTGTATCGAATGCGGTTAAGGAAATCAGCGAAGGTGAATTACTCCAACAGGAGAAATCACGTTTGCTTGATATCACGGAAGAAGTTTACTATGATATAATAAGTCAAAAGACGGCGTCGCTTATTGCTGCATGTTGCAAAAGTGGTGCTTCAGCGGCTGGTGCTAGCGAAGAAGATGTCAACCGTATGTACGAATTTGGGTTGAATGTAGGAATGGCCTTTCAAATAAAAGACGACCTCCTTGATTATGGTTTCGGGGAAAAGATTGGTAAGCCAATCGGTATCGATATCAAGGAGCGCAAGCTTACGCTGCCACTAATTGTAGCCTTGAGGAATGCAACAAGTGTGGAACGAAGGGAAATGCGCACCATCATCAAAAGACACAACACCGATGGTGTAAAGGTGAAACAATTAGTCAAGCGAGTTATCGATTTGGGAGGAATTGAGTATGCCGCTCTTAAGATGGATGAGTACCGCGAGAATGCCTTGCGTGCACTTTCGTTTTTCCCCGATAGTGAGGCAAAAAAATCGCTTGAAGAGTTGGTGCACTTCACCATAAATCGTAAGAAATGAGATTTGCATTTTTATATACTACCCTCGTGGTTTTGGCATTATTCTCTTGCCAAAATCCAAAGGTAAATCCAGCCGACGACAAAAAACCGTTCTCCATTGAAGGTGCCCATCAACAGGTTGTCAAGGAGTTTCCCGATGGAAAAGTTAAACTTGCGGTATATACCGATGTTCAGTCACAACGCAAGGTTGCGGAGGTGGAGTTTCACCCCAACGGCCAGCCCAAAATTGATAAGCGCTTTGTAAATGATACTCTTCAAGGCGAGGCATGGTGTTACTATGAAAATGGGAGTCCGTGGAGCTTAAATACGTTTGACAAGGAAATCAATCATGGTCCATACAAGACATGGCACGAGAACGGTCAATTGTATATCCAAGGTCAGTACGAGCGCGGACAGAAATCGGGTGAGTGGTTTACTTATTTCGCAAATGGCTCTCTCAACACAAGGGGTTTCTATACGAACGACCAAAAGACAGGAGTTTGGAACTCCTACAATCTGGAGGGGACGATGAAACGTGAGCAAGATTTCGATACAGACTCCCTTCGCTAGGCTGCATTCAACAAGGTGGTGTGTGAATTGCCTGATAATTTCTCTTCTACACTGGTGTTTTCTTAATATTTTCTAGTTCAAATCGTTGAGTCGCCATGTATAAATTCGTTCTATTGGGCATGTGCTTGTTTTGCACTTGCTTTTCAATCGCCTACGCAAAAGATATTACCCGCCAAGAGTATATAGATACCTGGAAGGAAGAGGCCGTTTATCAAATGGCTGCGCATGGAATCCCTGCCAGTATAACGCTTGCCCAAGGCATTTTGGAAAGCCGCGATGGCAATAGCCGATTGGCAATGGAGGGCAGTAATCATTTTGGAATAAAATGCCATGCTGATTGGGAAGGACGACGTATTTACGAAGATGACGATAAGCGCAACGAGTGTTTTAGGCACTATAAAAATGCTCGTGAATCGTTCGATGATCATTCTGATTTTCTGAAAAAGCCCCGATACGCAACGTTGTTTGAGCTCGATCAAGCAGATTACAAAGGCTGGGCCCGTGGACTCAAGGAGTGCGGTTATGCTACTAGCCCTGAGTATGCAAAATCGCTCATTCGGATTGTAGAGGAAAACAATCTACAACAGTATGACGTGCAGGGATTGGCCTATGCAAAACGCAGCGAGGTACCCGAAAGAGGCGCAAGTTTTCCAAGCGCTCGCATAGAGGCATCAGAGGATAGAAAGCAGAACAGAAAACGCAAAACAGAGCTACTGGAACAACGTCAGGAAATAACTCTTGCGGGCAACCATGAGGTGAAGGTGAGCGATAATAGGATAAAATACATTGTTGCTAAGGAGGGCGATACCCGTGAGTCGATTGCGCGTGAGATTGATTTGAATATTCTGATACTCAATCGATTCAATGACTTCGATAGTAACACGATAATAACACCTGGTGATGTTGTCTATCTGCAGCCTAAGCGAATGAAATCCTCTGTCTCGGAGTGCATTGCTGAGTCTGGTGACACATGGGTTTCTATTTCTCAGAAATTCGGGATCAAGCTCAAGCAGCTTTGTAGGCTTAATGCCTCTTCTCCGGATAAGTTTGTGGAGCCAGGCTCGAAAATTGTCATGAAAAAAGGAGAATAAAAAAAGTCAACCAAGGGGTTGACTTTTCTGTTGCCCGACCTGGATTCGAACCAAGACTAACTGAACCAAAATCAGTTGTACTGCCATTATACTATCGGGCAAAAACACTTTTGTTCAAAGCGGTTGCAAATTTAATACGCCTTTCCGGATAAACAAGCACTTGCGCTTACTTTGTAGAACAATTTTTCTCACGTGAAGGCTATTCTAAACTACATAAACGGCGCATTGGTAGCGCCCGCCAGCGAGCGTTATCTCGACAATATTGACCCATCGACGGGTGAATGCTACGGCACAATTCCCGCAAGTAATTCCCAGGATGTAGACGCCGCTGTAGACGCCGCCGAGGCGGCATTTTTAGGTTGGTCACAAACATCCGCTGCTGAGAGGTCTCGCATTCTGGTTCGCCTTGCGGATTTAATCCGAGACAATCAAAAGGCCTTGGCCTTGGCTGAGTGCATTGACAGCGGGAAACCAAGGTCGCTGGCCGAACAAATGGACATTCCGCGAGCGGAAGACAACATGCGTTTTTTCGCTACTGCCATTCTGCATTGGAGTTCGGAGGCCCATATCATGGAAAATAAGGCGATTAATTACACCAATCGCAAACCGATTGGGGTGGTGGTCTGCATTTCTCCTTGGAACCTTCCGCTCTATCTGTTTACATGGAAAATTGCTCCGGCATTGGCTGCAGGTAATTGTGTGGTGGCCAAGCCGAGCGAGATAACCCCCATGACGGCTTTTCTTTTTGCTCAGTTGTGCATTGAGGCGGGCTTACCCGAAGGTGTGCTAAATATCGTTCATGGGTTAGGCGCAGAAGCAGGTGCTGCCATGGTAAATCATCCCCGCGTGAAAGCCGTTTCATTCACTGGCGGAACGGGCACAGGGGCGAGTATAGCAAGTGTTCTGGCGCCGAAGTTTAAGAAGTTGTCGCTTGAGCTAGGGGGTAAAAATCCTACAATCATTTTTGATGACTGTGATTATGAGAAAATGCTTCGAACCACATTGAGAGCAGCCTTTGCAAACCAAGGGCAGATTTGCTTGTGCGGCTCGCGAATTTTGGTGCAAGAGTCGATGTACGACCGTTTCCTTGCAGACTTTACGGCAAAGGTGGCTGCTATGACGGTTGGTGACCCATTGTTAGATAAAACGAAGACCGGCGCGGTTGTGAGTGAGGCCCACATGAATAAAGTTCTATCCTATATCGAATTGGCTAAGCAGGAAGGTGGAAGCATTTTGTGTGGTGGCAATCGGGCAACCGTTATGGGTCGGTGCAAAGGCGGGTTCTTTGTCGAGCCCACAGTTATTACTGGCCTTGGCCCAGAATGCCGAACGAATAGAGAGGAAATTTTTGGTCCTGTGGTTACTGTGCAATCTTTTCGAGATGAGGCACACGCTATCCAACTGGCCAATGCAACGGAATATGGATTGGCAGCGTCTGTGTGGACCTCTGATGTTACGAGGGCCCACCGCTTCTCTGCCCAATTGGACAGCGGAATAGTATGGGTAAATACGTGGTTGTTGCGCGATTTGCGGACACCCTTTGGTGGTGTAAAACATTCCGGAGTCGGGCGTGAAGGGGGGTGGGAAGCTTTGCGTTTTTTCACGGAACCACAAAATATTTGCATCGATCTACAATAAAAAAAAGGCCTGATTGCTCAGGCCTTTTTTTATATGTTTTCGGAATAATTATTCCGATCTTTCTTTGTGTCCATTCATAAAGAACCAACCCAATTTTCGGTTGAACCAATTTTCCAAACTTGTCAAATGTTGAAGAATCATATCATTAATGATTTTGTGCCGAAGCGTTAATATTCAATTTACAATGTCGTAAACGGATGTAGGATAAAAAGGTTCTGTTATTAAGAATAATCACCTGCGGAATGTTCAAAACCATGGTATCTGTAATTATTTCAACACGTATCGTTTTCCAGGAAGAAGTTTGATCAGCCCATCAAATTCAAGGAGGAGTAGGGTTTTGTTGAGTTCTCCCCAGGTAAACTTTGTGCTCGCCAGTAAATCATCGAAGACAGCCCCAGGTTGGGCTTGCAGTGTTATGAGAAGGTTCCTTGACAGTGCATCGGGATGGGCTGTAAAATCGAGTTGAGTTTGTTTGGCTTGCGATTCCTGATCCCAATTTAAATACTGAACAAGGTCATCGGCTGAGGTTAGTATGGCAGCGATGTTGTTTTTGATTAATCGGTGGCACCCTTTGCTAAGCGGATCATTGTATCGGCCTGGCACAGCAAATACCTCTCGTCCATAGGAATGAGCGAGATGAGCTGTTATCATGCTTCCGCCCTTCACATCAGTCTCAACTACCAAGGTGCATTCAGACAGGCCGGCTATGATACGGTTGCGCATAGGGAACATCTCGGGCGCAAGCGGGGATTGGCTCATAAACTCAGTAACAACACCTCCGTTACTTTCCATGCGAGTGGCCAATGAACGATGAATGGGTGGGTAGATGCGGTCTAATCCATGAGCGACGCAGGCAATGGTAGGTAGCTTAAATTCAACAGCCGCTAAGTGCGCGGCAGCATCAATGCCATGCGCAAGTCCACTGATGATGGTGGGTCCGTAGCCGACGAGCGAGTGTATGAAGTCTTGGCAAAAGTGCTTGCCATACGCACTGGCCTTTCGTGTTCCGACAATACTAATTGCTCTTGGAGGATTCCATTCAAAGTTACCTCTTGCATAGAGCAATAGAGGGCTATCATCGCATTGCTTGAGTCGCACCGGATACTCATCATTAAGCCAATCGACAACGCGAATACCTTCTTTTTCGATGAAGAGTATTTCCTGTTCAGCCCTTCGAAAGTCTGCCTTGGCTACAGCATTAGCGGTAACTCTTCCAATGTCGGGAATCTCGCACAGCGAATTTGTTCTAAGCCGGAAGATTTCCCGGGCACTTCTTGTGTGTTTTAGAAGGGTCTTTGCTTTTACGGGGCCAAGACCAGGAATAGTAGAAAGTGCTATAAGGTGGTATAATTCGTCGTTCATAAGCAAGCTTGCCGTTGTTCATTAGAGAACCGAGGCGCCTGCAAAACTGAAGCACATAAAATGGAATATATGCTATTTATTCGACTGCATGTACTGCTCAATAGCCATGCTCATAGAAGGAGCTTTTGGCGTCGGTGCCATTACATGGATGGTCAATTTAGCATCTTCAACTGCTTTTGCTGTAGTTTGACCAAATGCGGCAATACGGGTTTTTTCCTGTTTGAAGGAGGGAAAGTTTTTGAACAAAGACTCAATATCAGAAGGGGAGAAAAACACGAGCATATCGTATTTCACGTCTGCTAAATCGGATAAATCGCTGCAAACAGTGCGGTACATGATGGCCTTTGAAAATTGAATTTTTTCTTTCTCGAGTATTTCGGGAATGCTCGGCTTCAGAATATCACTACAAGGCAAAAGATACTTTTCCGTTTTGTGCTTGCGTATAAGCTCCATCAACTCCTGGAACGTGCTATGACCAAAGAAAATCTTGCGCTTGCGAAATTGTATATACTTCTGGAGGTAGTACGCAATAGCCTCCGACATGCAGAAGTACTTCATGGTTTCTGGAATGGAAACACGCATTTCCTTGGCAATACGGAAGTAATGGTCTACCGCGTTTCGGCTAGTGAAAATTACGGCCGTATGTTCCAATACGTCGACTCGTTGTTGGCGGAAATCGAGAGCCTCTAACCCTTCCACATGAATAAATGGACGGTAATCAATCTTGAGTTTGTGCTTCTTTGCTAGCTCAACGTAGGGGTTTTTTTCCGCACCTGGGTCTTGCTGCGTAATAAGTATGGTCTTGACTTTTTCGGCCATGGTAATATGCTGCTGTAGTTCGGTTTTTCTTCTTCTCAAAAATTAACTAACCACTTTACGCCAAGGGCGGTGGGCAAAATTTCGAACGTGCAAATGTAGAAAAGAATGTAGAATGGTGTTACGCCCGATTCGACAGCCGCTAATAAGGAGCGAATAAGGCGATAGGCCACAACGAGGGTGACCAAGAGTATGCTGATTAGAATGATTGTTTTCGCCTGATAAACAGGAAAGTACGCAATAGAAAGGGCGAAAGGGAATAGCACAAGCCCAATGACCCGATTGGTTAGAAACACGCTGTATTCATATTCGGAAAGACTGAAATCTCCGTCAGAAATGAGCGACACGGCCTTTAATGTGATGCGTTTGATGAGGTAGATGACAAACACAACGACGGTTAATGAGCCGAACATCCAGAAACCACCATTGTGAACTAGGTCGGGACGGAAACATTTGATGGCTGCGTAAGCGATTAATGCGGCCTGAAGATAGAATACCGTATTGAATAGGAGGTTAGCCCTTGGCGTGTTAGGCTCTTCTCTAATGGTTTGGCGCATTGTGCGAATATTCCAAACGGAATTCCACAACCTGAATATTCTTGAGGGATGAAATTTCCGTGTATAACCTAAACTCAACAAAGTGAATACGAAGATTAGAATCATCCAATCCTCAGACAGATTAACCGCTTCTCGCAAAGTAGCTTCCGGCATGCAAAGGTTCTTATCGGATCATTTTGAGAAAATTCACTTCATTTTCTGTAAGATGTCTGTATCGACCTCGTGGCAGATCTCGCTTGGTCAGTGAGGCAAACATCACTCGGTCGACCTTTTTTACAGTGTACTTGAAATGCTCGAATACGGCTTTTATGATGCGGTCTTTGCTGCTGTTGATGCGCAGTCCTACCTGGCGTGGGTCGTTATTGACCAAGCTTATCTCGTCGGCCTGTATGAAGCCCTCTTCAAGACGAAGTCCTTCACGAATGGCATCCATATGTTCACCACGAACCTTCTCAAGGGTTTCAACATGATACAATTTTGCGAAACCATTCTTGGGCGAGGTGAGGCGGCGAGCCATTTCACCATCGTTGGTAAAGAGCAAAAGACCAGTGGTCACTCGGTCAAGTCTTCCCACAGGGTAAATCCGTTCTTTGCAAGCTTCGTGAACGAGGTGCATCACTGTTTTCCGTTCCAACGGATCTTCACTTGTTGTGAGATAATCTTTTGGTTTATTGAGAATTACATATTGTAGTTTTTCCGGCTTCAGATTTTTGTCGTCGTACTTCACTATGTCAACGCGTGGGTCTACTTTCACTCCAAGCTCTGTAACCACCTTCCCATTCACCTTTACCATGCCAATCTGAATGAGTTTGTCGGCTTCGCGGCGTGCGGCGATTCCAGCGTTAGAAAGGAATCTATTTAGGCGTATCAGCCCATCGCTACTCTTCGCTACAGGGGGTTCCGGTTTGCGCCTTCCTAGGTATTTACCTGTTGCAACGGGGCGTTTGAAACCAGGGCCCGAGTTTCCATCGCGCTCTTCTTTTTTCTCCCAAGGCTTGGGGGCTCGCTTAGGCTTGTCACTTTGCTTAGGTTCCGATTTGTAGAGGGGCGGATTGCGACTTGTGCCACGCGTGCCACGCTTCGACTCCTGCTCGCTCGAATCACGTTTGGGCCTGTCGGCCGCAGGCTTGGCCCGTTTCTCAGGTCTTGAATCTTTGTCAGATCTTTTATTTCCTGATGGACGAGGCGCTCGGGTCTGTTTATCGGGTCTTGAATCTTTGGTTGATTTTTTATTTCCTAAAGGACGTGGCATAAGGCAAGTTTATTTCGCGAAGGTAGGTTGTTATTGGAAAGTTGGATAGAAGGCCTGCTCAAGATGTAAAATCTCGGTTTTACCTTCTGCGTGCACAATCGAAATAATGTCGAAGCGTGGCTCAGCATCAATGTGGTAAGTGCGCAGATAATGGTCGGCGCTCCTGCATATTTTCTGCTGTTTTCGATAGTTTACCGCGGCCCATGGCTCACCATATTCCCTGCTAAATCGAGTTTTCACCTCCACAAAAACAATGGCGTTTTGTCTTGAGGCAATGAGGTCGATTTCATACCTGTAATAACGCCATTGCTGTTTTAGAATGGTAAATCCCTTCTCTTGCAGGTAGGCGGCGGCTATTTTTTCACCCCAATCACCTTTCTTTTTGTTGGCTTCCTTGTTCATGTGCCAGGCAAGTTGGTGCGGCATTTCAAAACACCTCATGCCTAAAGGGAATATCTAGGGGCTTATCAATTGATTAGCAAAGACATAAAAAAACCCCCTTTGTGAGGGGGTTTTCAAATGATCGATGCGACGACCTACTTCAGCGCAATAGAGGAGGAGCCTATCATACCACCACTTTCGTAGATGATGATTTTGTAGTTGCCCTTCTTGAATTCGTATCCATCGTTGGCACTGAAATAAATGCAGACATCTGTATCTCCTTGTTGGTATTCTACCTCACGGCTTTCGCTATACTGCACCTGAGCACCGTTTACCGTGGTAGTACCGGATTTTTTGCCGGAAAGCACCTGCCCGTCAGGACCCACGATAGACATTTGAAGCACTCGCGTTCCAGGCTTTGCAATTGTGTTTTTGCGAATATTGAAACATGACTTAATGGTCTCAGTTTTGGCCGCTCTATCTGTTTCAACCGACTTCCCAGAGTTGCGTTCGCGTAAAGCTAGATTTTGAAACTCTCCCGTCGAAAGCACAGATCCTTTCGCATTCATTTCACGTGAGGTGCTGAGTTCTCCCTCAAGTTCACGGCCTTTCGCTTCTGCGCTGTTGGCGCGATCGGTTTGTGAGTTGCGCTCAGCAGTGAGTTGCGCGTTGGCTTTATTCAATGAGTCAATCTGCCCAATGTAGTTTTTCATGATGCCGCGCAACGTTTCTGCCTCAGCCTTTAGCTTGCGAACGTCGTAATCTTTGTTTTTTACCTTCTTGAGCAATGAAGAAAGCTCATTCTCCTGCTCATCAATCTTGGCCTGCATTTCAGAGTTGGTTACAGAAAGCGTGTCGTATTGCATTTTCATGCCCTCCAATTCAACCGCCAAGTCTTGGCGATCTGTGTCAAGGTTCGCGTACTCCTGAGAGATGTATACAATCTCTTTGTCTTTCTTGTTGAGGTTATAGGCCATGATGCCCACTGCTCCGAGAAGCACAGCAATTATGACGATGTAAACTTTGTTACTCATGTGATTTTGTTTTAAATTATTTCCTTGAATAAGCGAAGCTACAGGTCCTCCTCGCGATTTTTTTAAAGAGCTCTTCCTATTTATCAATAATGAAATGTGCAATTGAGGAATTCATGAGTTGGCGAGTTTCTTTTTTGTGCCGTTGCCATTTGAATTGAAACTTTTTATATTTGCACCCCGTTCAAGGTTTTGCCTAACGGTTTTAACATACGTGGTCCTGTGGCCGAGCGGCTAGGCACAGCTCTGCAAAAGCTGCTACTGCGGTTCGAATCCGCACGGGACCTCACCGAAAAAAACAGGTTGCTTCGTGCAACCTGTTTTTTTTATGAGGCCTTTTTTCTTCTTTATGATTCCAAGGAATAAACAACTTTTTTCTTTTGTTGGGTTGAACTGTAGCCATTATTTACCAATATTGCAATTCATTATTAAAAAACCAAATCACATGAAAAAACTCGTACTCTTTTTTGTTGCTGCTATGATGGCTCCTATGCTCTCTTGGTCGCAGCTCGCTCCTGGCTCTTTCGGTCAGGATTTTACTGTTACCGACCAGTTTGGTGAAGTACACAATTTGTATAATTACCTCGACGAGGGCTACACGGTTATCTTGGATGTGTCTGCTACCTGGTGCGGTCCATGCTGGAGTTTCCACACTAGCGGTGCGATGGATGAGTTGTATATCAACCACGGTCCAGCGGGAGCTATAGGTGTTGCTGCTACTACTACAGATGATGTTATGGTAATTTGGATTGATGGCGATGCCGCAACAACTGATGCTGAAATGGCTGGTGGTGCAGGTAGCCAGGGTAACTGGTATGGTCCAAACTCACAGGATGCTACTGTGTTTTACCCAATGACCAACCCGGTAGCTAACACAGCTAATCAAATCAACACAGACTATGCTATTGCATACTTCCCAACTGTCTATCGCATTTGTCCCAACCGTATTGTGACTGAAATAGGTCAGGCGAGTGCCGCCGATTTGTATGCTTCTGTCGGCGATTGCCCATCACCTGCTTCTTTCAGCAACGATCCTTTGTTGTTGAGCTACAACGGTGACGTGGTTACTTGTGGCGATGTAAACGTTGCAGTGACTATCCAAAATAATGGTCTTTCTGCATTGACGGCCTGCACAATCACTGTAACAGGCGGTGTTGCTCCTGTTTCTTACAACTGGACTGGTAACCTCGCTACTTACGGTGTTGCTGATGTTAACGTAGGTACAGTGAGTATGACTAGCGCTGGAAATCTCCAGGTTGAGATCTCTTCGACCGACGATGATGCAAGCAACAACAACTACACTGCTTCTATCGGTTTTGCTGATGATGGTACCACTCATATCATGATGGAAATCACGTTCGACAACTGGCCTGAGGAGACTTCATGGGAAATCACCAATGAAAACGGTAACGTTGTAGCTAGCGAAGCATACAGCAATGCGAACCCTGATGC
>CAMBPD010000030.1 GCA_945869405.1 Chryseobacterium gleum
CTTCCAACAAATATAGTTGATCTGAGGGCTTCCATAGGAATGGGGAAATGACGTGCTTATTTTTGCGCCTGCTTGGCCCCGTAGTTTAATGGATAGAATGGAGGATTCCGGTTCCTCAGATGGGGGTTCGAATCCCTTCGGGGTCACATAGAATTAGGGCTGCTTATGGCGGCCCTATTTTTTTAACTAAGGTTGAATTTTAAGCTCTATTTTGCGATTCATTAACTCTTTAGCGCATGCCTCTCAACTCAGTATTCGGTTGGTTCATTAAGAAGCGAATACATCAAATCGATCTCTTCATGAAGTATCCTGCAGAGGTGCAGTCAGAGTTGTTTCACAGCCTGATCGACGAGGCAGCACTTACCCGGTTCGGTGTGGAGCACAGCTTTTCGTCTATCAAATCGGTAGAAGATTTTAAGCGTGCGGTGCCCATTCGGAATTATGAGGCCTTTCGCCCCTACATTGAATTGCTGCGAGAGGGGCAACAAAATATTTTGTGGCCGTCCAAATTGAAATGGTTTGCTAAGAGCAGCGGCACGACCGATGCCAGGAGTAAGTTCATTCCTGTCACGAAAGAGGCTTTAGAGGAATGTCATTACAAAGGAGGGAAAGATTTATTAGCGCTCTACTACAACCAAAAGCCCGATGCTCGCGTGTATAGTGGTAAGCATTTAGTGCTCGGAGGCTCATCGAAAATAAATCCGTTTAATGAAGAGGGGTATACGGGCGATTTGTCGGCAATCATCATTCGCAACTTGCCTGTTTGGGTGGAAATGATGCGCGCCCCCTCAAAAGACATCGCATTGATGGATAATTGGGAGGAGAAAATTGAGATGATTGCGCGAACAACCATGGACGAGGATATTTATATGATGGCAGGGGTGCCTTCATGGACATTGGTGTTACTCAAGCGTATTCTGGAGTTGAAGGGCACAGAAAACATCAAAGACGTTTGGCCTAACCTTGAGTTGTTTTGGCATGGTGGCGTCAGTTTCAAACCGTATCGTGACCAATTCAGTAAGTTGATACCCTCACTGTCTATGAACTATGTGGAGACTTACAATGCATCAGAGGGTTTCTTTGGCATACAAGATCGCCTCAATGCCGACGACATGTTGCTCATGCTCGATTATGGTATTTTCTATGAGTTCATGCCCATGAGTGAGTACGGCAAGGACCACCCGAAAACGGTTAGCCTAAAAGATGTGGAGTTGGGTCAGAATTACGCAATCATCATAAGTACCAACGGCGGCTTGTGGCGCTATTTGGTGGGTGATACTGTGCGCTTCACTTCGTTGTATCCGTTCCGCATTCAGGTGAGTGGCAGGACTCGCCATTACATAAACGCATTCGGAGAGGAGTTGATTGTAGAGAATGCTGATGAAGCGATTCGCTGCGCTTGCTTGTCGTGCGATGCCTCCGTAGTGGATTACACCGCGGCCCCTGTATACATGTCAGAAAAATCAAGCGGAGCCCACCAATGGCTGATCGAGTTTGATCGAAAACCGCAAAGTCTTGAGCAGTTTACCGAAGTGCTCGATCGCACATTGAAGTCACTCAACACCGACTACGAAGCGAAGCGAACATTTGATTTCATATTGAAAACACCCGATGTACGGGCAGTTCCTAGCGGCACCTTTTACAATTGGTTGCGCGACAGGAATAAGCTTGGCGGACAGCACAAGGTGCCTCGTTTAAGCAACGAGCGTCAATTTGTAGAGGAGCTCCTGCATCAAATAGAAGTGTCGGTGGCAAATCCGATTGAATCATGAGATTTGCACTCATCTTAGGGGTGGCATGTTTAGCGCAGCTGTCCCATGCAGTGGGTCAATCTCAGTTCACACTCCAATCGGAACAGGAGGTCTCAGCGAGTAAGTTGGTTGTGGATGAATTGGGAGCAATTTATTTGATTACGTCTACTGCAATTGAGCGACGCAATGCCTTTGGAGGGGGCTCATTTCGTAATTCCGAAATGCAATGGGGGGAGTTTCATCCCATTGACGTGACCGATCCACTAAGACCGTTTGTGCACTTTCCTGCATCGGGCAAGGTCGTTTTTTTTGACAATACCTTGAGTATGCAAGGTTCGCCTATTGATTTGTTTGAGCTAGATATGGACAATATTGAGTGCATGTGTGGTTCGCGTGGCGATGGATTTTGGTTATGGGACGCTCGCAATTCGGAGTTGACTCGTGTAGACCGAAGTTTCCGAAAGCTTTCTTCGAGTGGAAATTTGAGCATGCTTCTTCAAAGAGAATTGCACCCGTTGAGTATGATGGAGCGCGGCGCACACCTGTTTGTGCTCACCCAGGAATATTCACTGCTTGTATTTGATGTTTTTGGCGCGTGGGAGAAGACATTGCAACTCATTCCAGGGTCTCAATGCATAGCCGACGCAAGCACCTTGTATGTGTTCGGCGCCAACGGTATTTTGCAAGCAACCGATACACAGACTTGGCTAACTGAAGTCATTGAAATGCCTGTAATGGAGGGGCGTTTTTCTTACCAGGGAGGTGTGCTTTACAACCTGTCGAGTGGTCGACTCAGCATGTACAAGCATGTACAAAATGCAAGAAACTAACAATTGTATGAGGTGGGGTTGAATTGTTTTATTTTCGAGGCGTATACTTTTTTACCTACATCAGATTATGCATATAGCAATTGCTGGAAATATCGGCTCAGGCAAGACCACACTTACAACGCACCTAGCCAAACATTACAAGTGGCAGCCACACTTCGAAGAGGTCGACGATAATCCATACCTCATCGATTTTTACAAAGACATGCAGCGTTGGTCTTTCAACTTACAAGTTTTCTTTTTAAAGAGCCGCTTTCGTCAAATCATGGAGCTTAAGAAGAGTGGAAAGAAGATTGTGCAGGATCGCACCATCTACGAAGACTCTCAAATCTTTGCTCCGAACTTGCACGCGATGGGTTTGATGACCACTCGTGATTTCGAGAACTATGTGGATCTTTTCAATGTAATGGATGAATTCATTACACCCCCAGATTTGCTCATCTTTTTGCGTGCCTCGGTGCCTGCTCTCGTCGATAACATCGGTAAGCGCGGCCGTGAATACGAAGAAGCCATACGTCTGGATTACCTCACGCGCCTCAACGAGCGTTATGAGGCTTGGATTAGCACCTACACCAAAGGGAAGATGCTGGTGATCGACATCGACAGCAATCGCTTTCACGAGAATCCAGAGGATTTAGGAAAAATAATTTCAGGGATAGATGGTCAGTTGCATGGCTTGTTTAAGTAAATGAGCTCCAGCGCTGAGAGTTCTAACTTCTATTTCTTGGCACAACCTTAAAGCATGACCTTAACAACTGCTTGGTTAAAATGAAAAGGGGCTCACATTGGTGAGCCCCTTTTGTTTTTTGGATTAAAAACAGAGTATCTATTGTCTAAGAAGACTTTTTCCCCTGTAGGTTAACAGTCATGATAACTTCGTTTTTGATGAGGTTATCGCCTAGATTATCGAAAAATTTGTCAGAGCCAAAGCGAACATCAAACTGTGAACGGTCGAACACAAACCCGCCGCCCACATTTATGCCTTCGCCATTTGGAGCAACTACCAACGTGCAGTTCAAGTCGTGCGTAATACCTTTAATAGTCAGCTTGCCGGTTACATCATAGTTGATCGCATTCTTCTTAGTACCGGAAGTGATGCTGTACACAGCTTCACCAAACTTTGCAGCGTCAAAAAACTCGTCACTCTTCAAGTGACCTTCGATTTTTGTTTTCTCGTTACCGGTCAAATCGGTGTTGGTGAGTGTATTCATATCGATAACGATTTCACCACCTGTAATTGCACCGTTAGCAATCACAACATTACCGCGTTTCACGAGGATGCTTCCTTGGTGTTTTTTTCCAACGATATTCTCGCCTCTCCAAGTGAATGATGAAGTTGCTACGTCGAGGGTGAAGTTACCGTCACTGGCAGACTTTAGGTTCGTTGCGTTGTCTGCATTTTGAATGCTGACCATCGACGTGTCGCTGATGCCGCTTTTCAATGCGAGCTTGCATCGCTGATAGCTGGCTTCATAAACGGAGTCTTTACGCAACTCTTTGCACTTGGCGTAGTCAGGACTATTCATGTCTTCAACGGTTGCACAGTTGCAGGCGTCGAACTGTGTCAGTGCGTTGGTCTTGCTGGAGTCACCGCAAGAGGCCATCAAAAATGAGGCACCGAATGCAATGAAGGTTGTTTTTACGAAGTTCATGTATTCAATTGTTTTTATTGAGTGATAGTATCATTGCTTGCCATTTGATAAACAGAGGCATCTGCTAGCGAGGTTGTAGGCTCTGTCTTTTTGTCTTTGCAGCAAGAAGCTCCTTCGCTATGCTCGAGTGTGCACTCCATCAACTGCCCTTCGGCGTGTTCATTCTTGTTGTGTGTTTTTTCTCCCAACAGCGGAGCAAGTGTCAAACCAACCAAGCAAGTAAGCTTGATGAGGATATTCATCGATGGACCCGAGGTGTCTTTGAACGGATCGCCTACCGTGTCGCCTACTACGGCTGCCTTATGTGGCTCAGATTTTTTGTAGAAAATTTCTTTCTTACCGTTCACTTCAATTTCAACGCCTTTTTCAAAAGCTTTCTTGGCGTTGTCCCAAGCGCCACCAGCATTGTTTTGGAAGATAGCCCATAAAACACCGCTTACGGTTACACCGGCCATGTAGGCTCCGAGTGCTTCAGCACCCATCACCAATCCAATAATAATAGGAGAAACAATAGTGATTACACCAGGCAACATCATTTCACGCAAAGCAGCACGGGTTGAAATCTCAACGCATTTACTGTATTCTGGCTTACCTGTGCCTTCCAAGATGCCCGGAATTTCCCGGAATTGGCGACGAACCTCGTTCACCATATCCATTGCCGCCTTGCCCACAGACTTCATAGCGAGTGCAGAGAAAACAACGGGAATCATACCCCCAATAAAGAGTGCAGCGAGCACTTTTGCATCGAAAATGTTAATACCGTTGATGCCTGTAAACGTTACATATGCAGCAAAGAGGGCAAGTGCAGTAAGAGCCGCAGAGGCTATAGCGAATCCTTTACCAATTGCAGCTGTAGTATTTCCTACTGAATCTAGAATATCTGTTTTTTCGCGAACGTCGGCAGGCAGCTCGCTCATTTCAGCAATACCACCAGCATTGTCAGCAATAGGGCCGAAAGCGTCGATTGCTAGTTGCATAGCGGTATTGGCCATCATGGCTGATGCAGCAATACCCACACCGTAGAAACCAGCAAGGGCGTATGCTCCCCAAATTGCACATGCAAAGACAAGAACTGGCATTGCAGTAGAAAGCATTCCCAAGCCCAAACCGGCGATAATGTTGGTAGCCGCTCCGGTGGCTGAATTCTGAACAATGCTCATAACAGGCTTCTTTCCCAAACCAGTGTAGAATTCCGTGATGAAGGAAATGATAGCGCCTACAAACATTCCGATGAGTACAGCAAAAAATACTTTCGTGGATGTAGTTACAGTAGTGCTGAATTCTCCGGCGTTAAATACTTGTATGCTCATTACAGAAGGCAAACACATCTTAATGAGGAAGTAAGAGGCAATAAGTGAGAGCAATGTAGAAAGCCAGTTACCGAGGTTGAGTGAGCCTTGAACGGCATTGATGGTTGCTTTGCCATTGTCTGAAATACGCACGAAATAGCTCGATACAATAGAGGCCAACAAACCAACTGCTGCAATGAACAATGGAAGGAAGATAGGGCCCATACCGTTAAATGGAATGGATGCGAAAGAGCCATTGTTGGCTTCCATAAAATCACGAATGACATAGTTACCCAGCACCATTGATGCAAGGACAGTGGCTACATAAGAGCCGAACAAATCTGCACCCATACCGGCAACATCACCAACGTTATCACCAACGTTATCGGCGATAGTAGCAGGGTTGCGAGGATCATCTTCAGGAATACCGGCTTCTACCTTACCAACAAGGTCAGCGCCTACGTCGGCGGCTTTGGTGTAGATACCACCTCCTACACGAGCGAAGAGGGCGATGCTTTCAGCACCAAGCGAGAAACCAGCAAGTACTTCCAGCACTTGTGTCATGGTTTCGACGCCGCCGTTGGCAAAAGAACCATTCATGAAGAACATGAAGAACAGGATGAAGAGCATGCTCAAACCAAGAACAGCTAAACCTGCCACGCCAAGGCCCATTACGGTTCCTCCTGTGAAGGAAACTTTCAATGCTTTTGAAAGCGAAGTGCGAGCGGCTTCAGTGGTGCGCACGTTTGCTTTGGTAGCGATGCGCATACCGAAGAAACCGGCTAAAGCGCTAAAAAATGCACCAATAACGAATGCAACCACAATGAGCCAGTGTGAGGTGACTACCATTTGTGACAGCAAACCCAACGCTGCGCCTGCGATGACCACGAAAATGCCCAATATTTTATACTCGGCTTTCAGAAAAGCCATAGCCCCTTCTGAAATATAGCCGGCGATTTCTTTCATACGGTCGTTGCCCGCATCTTGCTTGCTCACCCAGGCCGACTTAATGGCCATACCGATAAGGCCCAAAACTCCGAGGGCCGGAACGATGTAAATCAAACTATCCATTGATGTGATATAATTGGTTTCGTGTTGGTTATGGAACGCCGGTAGGGCATTCGGGGCGCGAATATAAGGAAAAATTGGATTTTGGTTACCGAGTATCCGAAGGTGCCAGGCAAAGACATGGGGCAGACTGTATACAGTCTCAAGGCCTTAATCAAATGCAACCCCTCGCTATGAAATCACGTCATACCTTCACAACCACCTTAACACCAAAATACTATGCGGAAATTTATACCACTACTTGCTTGTTTCCTGATGACCATTTCAGCGATGAATGCGCAATGTGAAATCGCTATTGCGATGAATCAACTACCTGTTTCATGCGATGATCAAGAACTAACTTTCATGGGTTATGCTACTGCCAATTGCGCGTTTGGTGGTACCTATAACTTCACTTGGAATGCTTATGAGCAGGATCAAGTTGGCGCGCCGCCTTTGTTAATAGACGAGCTGACCCTTTCGGGGCAGGCAATTTCGGGGACAACCTTCGAGCAATTTTCAATACCATTATCTGCATATTCCTATGCACAGGTGTGTCTCCAGGTAAATTATCTGGATGCTGATGGTGTTTTGCTAGATGAAGAGTCGTTATGCCTGTCTTCACTCAATTTCCCTCAACCTATCACGGTAACAGCCTCCATAGGCAACAACAGTTGCGGACAACCCTCTTGCCTTGCGCAGTTTATGGCTACGGGCGGAATAGCTCCCTACACCTACCTGCTCAGTAATGGTGAGATAATTTCTCCGGGCGTGTGGAATTGTTTTGATATACCGGGTACTTACGTGCTTCTAGCCATGGACGCCAATGGATGTGAGGGTAGCACAAGCTTTGCAATTACAGGTGGTCAGACAGAAAACTCCAGTTGTGAAACATCTCTGACGCTAGAGAACGGTGTGGTCCTCAACGATACGCTCTGCAGTATCAATCAAGTTCAACCCTCTTGCAGCAACGGGATCAATTATTTCCAAAACGGTTGGTATACTTTCAACTCAGAAAATTATAGTCACGCGAACATTGCTTTTTACAGCGGTTACAACACTTCGCCCAACGGCAGCACATCAGGATATAATTACCCTTCGGCTGTGGAGATTTATCAGGAGTCTGCAAGCAGCGGCTGCAGCGGATCGGAATTAGTCTTCTGTCAGGCATTTTCGGGTTCAAACATAGCTTCAGGAGGTGGCGTCCCGCCGTGTTTTGATTTGGCTGACTCGATTGCCATTCAGCCCAACACCAACTATTACATACGATACATGACACAATGGACCTCATGGGTGCCTGTGCAAGCAATCGTTATGCTTAGCAACGAACCCATTGCGCCCTTGTGTGGTTGTACCGATAACACTTCCTGCAATTACGATCCTGATGCACTTATTCCGGACGGCTCATGCGGTTGGTCGGGTTGCATGGACGAGGGGGCTTGCAATTATCAAAATTGGGTAACATGCGACAATGGTTCATGTATATACGGAAGCGATATTAATGGTCTCATTTTTCATGATGTCAATGGTGATGGAATTCGTCAGACCTGGCAACCTGCCGAGCCTGTGTTAAGCAATATCGGAGTGATTACGATTGAAGAATTGGGTGTACTTATTTATCCTGATGCGAGTGGTCAGTTTGTATTGCCCGATATCCCTCAGGCAAGCTACACAGTTTCGTTTGAAGATCCGAATGGCTATTGGGTATTGAACGCAGGTGGCCCTTTCCAGGTAACATTGCCAACCTGCAATGGTTTGCAGCTGCCACTTGTGCCTGCGACCGAAGCAACTGCTCAAATTAGTGGCTTGAGTGCATGGGAGAATTCAACGATTCATTGCGCTGGTGGATTCAATCCGGGTATCTATCTCTACAACAACGGCAGCCTTCCGATAAGCGGAACGTTTACCATGAGCTTTAATCCATCGCTTTCATACAGCGATGCAACTTGGGCAGGCACAGGAATAACGGTTGAGTCGCCTACTGAAACGGCTCCAGGCACACTCACGTGGACCATCAATAATCAACCTGCTGGTTCTGTGCACTATTATCAGGTTCACATCAACGGTCCCGGAGCAGCGACAACAGGTCAGGCATTTCCGTTCACATTCGCGCTCACACTCACCGATGTAAACGGAGGGGTATTCTATACCAATGAGTGGAACACCAACCCAACGGTTACGTGCAGTTATGACCCGAATGATAAACAAGCAACACCAGCGGGGTGGACAGAGCAGCATTTTATTGAAGCAGGTGAAGATTTGGAGTATCACATTCGTTTCCAAAATACCGGCAATGCTCCGGCATTCAATGTGCGCATCGAGGACCAACTTGATTTGTCTAAACTCAATTTGAATTCATTCACACCCGTGGCAGCTTCGCATTCGTACAGCACGATAGTAACACCGGATGGCATGGTGCAATTTGTCTTTGATAATATCATGCTGCCCGATAGCGTGCATGATGAACCGAACTCAAATGGTTGGGTGGTGTACCGCATTCGATCGTTCGATTCGCTGCAACCGTTGGATGTAATCAATAACTCGGCAGCCATTTATTTTGATGACAATGAACCGGTAATTACCAATACCTATGCACATACCATTTTCTCGTGCGATTTGATTCCGGATCCCAATGGCGGGGGAACCACTTGCCAAGGGCAGCCCGTCTATCTGAATATTTTCCCTGAGTTGGATTACACCGAAACCTATGCATGGTATGTGGATGGAAACCTGGTGAGCAACGAATTGCTCTACAACTTCCCCGCAACTGAGCAGGGTGAATTCAGTTTTGTGCTCAACCGCACCAACCCATTCTGCAGCGTTTACGATACGATGATGGTAGAGGTCTGGCCGATACCCGACGGGGAAATAGTGAATGGTGGACAAGCGCTGGCAGCTCCTGCAGGAACAAGCTGGCAGTGGTACTTCAATGGAGTATTGACAGAAGAAACATCTCAGGTGATTTTCCCAACACAATCGGGTCTTTATTCGGTGGGAACAATGAACGAATTCGGATGTGCAACGTTGAGCGATGAATTGGAATACACCTTCATTGGCGTTTATGAAACTAACCTATCCACAATTGGCGTTTATCCGAATCCTTCGAATGGCTTCGTGACGCTTTCGCTTACCAATGGCGCGCAAGGAGTGCGCATATACAACAGCACTGGTCAACTCGTATACAGCGACCGCAATGCCACAGGAAATTTCCAATTGGATGTTTCGCAATGGCCGGCGGGTGCTTATCGCATCGTTACCAATGACAATGGAGCAGCAACACTCGTTGTGAGATAAGATTGAGTCATTCAAGAGAAGAAAAGGCCTCGAAGAAATTCGGGGCCTTTTTAGTGAAGCAAATTGCGAAGAACGTTCGCTTTAATTTCTGTTTCGTGCCACTCATCTTCCGGAGTTGACCCGGCAACGATGCCGCCTCCAACATGCAGTTCGAAATGGTCTTCGAACACTTGCATACATCGCAGATTCACAAAGTGAATTTCATCGCCGGAAGGAAAACTCAATCCCAAGCGACCGCAATAAAGTCGCCGATCGAATTTGGCATGCTCAAGAATAAATGCAAGGGCTTGCTCCCGAGGTAGTCCGCACACTGCGGGCGTGGGTTGAAGTTCACTGATGATAGTGGCGCTGCTTTGAATTGAGTGAAAGCGAATATCGGTTTTCAGATGTGCGAGCGGCCCGGCCTGAGCAGTATACGGCCCATCGAGTTTAACTTGAATGGCGTTGCATATCGATAGTTTTTCAAGGATGAAATCTGTTACTACGTGTTGTTCGTGTTGTAGTTTTTCGGACCACACTAAGGGGCTTTCTGCGCTGAAAGGTTGTGTTCCAGCAAGGCTTACGGTTCGAAAGTTCTTTCCTTGTTTATGCAGCAACAGTTCGGGGGTTGCCCCTATCCAAATACCAAATACCGGGTGGTGCAGCAAATAAACGAATGCGCTAGGGTAGCATTCTACCAACCGAAGAAATAGGGATTCAAGCGATGTTGCTTTGCGTGGTGCATGCTTAACGCAGCTGACAACGACTTTTTCAAGTGTGCCTTTTTGAATGGCAACCAATGCCGCTTGCACGCAAATTTTATGATCTTCCTCTGTTGTGGCAGGCTGCGTATCGTTGTTAAAGTGCGGGGCGAAGGGAGAAATATCGAGTTGAATGCCTGCGTCTGATTGATAGAGGTTATCCGAGGTGAACATGAGTGAAGAGTGTTTACGTTCAGCATCAAACTCAATCGGTAACACATAATGCGCGACGTGTTCATTGCGCGCTAAGGACTCATCGATGCTCATGCTTTCTTCTCTTTCACCATTACCGTAAGTCGGCTCGATGCGATGAGTTGTTTTTCTTCATCCACGATGTCGATGTTCCAGATATGAATGGAGCGACCCTGATGAAGAATTTTCGCAATGCCGGTGACGGTTCCGTTGCGTTTGGATTTCACATGATTGATGTTGAGTTCAACTCCAACCGCTATCCCTCCATTTGCAGAGGCCATGAGATGCGACCCATAGCTACCTATGGTTTCGGCGAGGGCAGCGCTAGCGCCACCATGAAGCAATCCATACGGCTGTTTCGTGCGATGATCGACGGGCATGGTTGCTTCAATGTGGCCTTCAGCTATATGAGTAAACTCAATACCCAATGCACCCAGTAGTGTGCTGTTGGAGAGGCTATTTGCTTCTTCTATACTCATAGTGCGAAGATAGGGGGGATGGTTAATGGTTGAAAGTTGAAGGTTGAAAGTTGGTCCCACCTAGAATCCGACAATCCTTTAATCCTGCAAGCCTGGTAGTTTCGAGCAAAAAAAACCGCCCAATTGGCGGTTTTTTTTAGATATCTTGAATGTTAGAAGTTCGTCTGGTCCTTGTGATTGCGGAATTCCAAATCACTCTTCGCTTTCTCACCGAGTGAAGCATCTTTCTGAACTGCGTTGCGCAAGTTCGTTCCTACACCCGCACCATCGCCGCTGCGAGCGCAGATGATAGCGCGCAGGTAGTCTGCTTTCGCTGAATTGTCGCCACTCGCATCGATATCACTTTTTGCAGCACCTGTGTCTTTGTTCAGCAATTTAGCCAACGAAGAGTTGAAGGTTTTGAAGCTCGACATATTGTTTGTAGCTCCAGCATAATTACCGTTTTGAATATCAATGAGTCCTTTGTTGTAATTGGTTTCTGTGGCCGCACCTGCTTCGTTGAAAAAGGTCATTGCGCCTTTGCGATCGCCGTTTACACGAGTAACAACACCCATATTATTCGCAGTTTCTGAGCACTTCTTCATACCATAGGCTTTGTTCCAATTAGTCTGTGCATCAGCCAATTTGTTTTGCATGTAGTACACACATCCCAAGTTGTTGAAGGAGCGGTAGTCTGCATCAGGCAATGCGCAAGCTGCTTGATAGATTGCCGTTTTCTTGTTTAGATCGTCTATAAGTGATCCAGCGCGCATCAACTCTTCAAACTTTAACTGACCAGGGTTGCTGGAACCAATTTGAACAAGCTCTTCATCACTAAACCCTTGAAGGTCGTAATTGATGAGGATGCGGCAACGACGGAGACTTGGGAATATATCTTTTTGGATTTCCGTGTAGGTCTTTGAAATGTTTTTGATTTCCTGCTCACGTTGTTGAAGGTCTGTGGTCATCTTCAAAACGTTAATGATGATGTTGCGATCTTCAATATTAGAAGCGTCCATTGCAGAGCGGAAACCTTCCCAATCTTCACCTTTCGGGGTTAGCGTGAACAGGCTGTCTTTTGCATTGGCAAGCTTCATTTTTTTGGCTAAATCCATGAATGCTTTCTTTCCTGCTTCGGCGCGTTCGTTAGCAAGGTTGTCGTTGAGCAGCATTTCACCTTCTGGAGAGGCGTAGGATGTAAATTCAATTTTTTTAATGACTAGAGCAGGATTGGTAGCAACGCTTTGCATCCACTTGCCCAGATTCGCCATATCAGCTTGCTTCAGTTCAGCAGGCTTCAAGGTAGACGAGTTATAATCAAAATTTATTTGAGTACTGTCGTTAGTGTAGCTCAACGTGCGCACAAATTTGTCTTTGCTCCAGATGCACTTATCATCGTTTTTGATGAGGTACGGAGTTGTGATTATTCCGTCGGCAATAACCAATGCTGGGAAGTCTGCTTCTTTGCTGCCTTGGCGGCCATGGATGCGAAGTTCCAATTTGCCATTAGCCATTTCCGGAGTATAGGCAATTCGATCATTGTATGAGAAGCTTTTGCCAAGTTTGAAGGGAACAACGCTCCCGTTACCTACGGCTTGTTCGCCCTGGAAATAGGTGGTCTTGAAACGAGATTCTTTGCCGTTGTGAACGAATACAGGCACAGCGTCTATGCTCGCTTTTTTGGGGAAATACTTTGGAGGAAAAGTTCCTGAAACAGCCAGAGCAACGGTGTCTCCATGAACTTCTAGCGGATTAGGATTCGCCTTAACACCCATTTCTTGGGCTGCTTTCTCCATTGATTTTAAATTGGCGCATCCAACTACAAATGCGGCGCAAAGCACAGCTGCTAGAAAGTATAAGCCGTTATTTTTCATGCGGTTAAATTGGTTTGATTTCTAAAAAATTACCCTGCAAATCTAATCATGTCAAGGGTGTTGAAAAAGAACAAAGTGGTAGTTTTGACATCGTTTTTCAACAAGCCAGCGTGCATGGCCACTGTTTTTTTGGGCAGAGGTTCTGATTTCACTTGCAGGCTACACCTCAAAAGCGACCCGCAGAAACTCATTCCACAGGGGGTCGTCTGGTGGCGGAGCAACAATGCACACAGGGGTTTTCTTAACGGGGTGAAGGAACTCAATTTTACGAGCGTGCAGGTGAATGGAAGCATTGTCGTTGGTTCGCTTGGCTCCGTATTTAATGTCGCCTTTGATGGGGCACTCTAAGCCGGCCAAAGTGGCGCGAATCTGATGGTGTCTTCCTGTTTTCGGATACACTTCTACAAACGTATAGTTATCACCTATGCCGACTACTTTATAACTCAGTTCTGACTCTTTTCTGTCGGCTCCGGCTTCAGGAAAGGCAAAAGTCTTATTGAGTTTTTGGTCTTTCCATAAAAAGTTAATCACATGTCCTTCCTCGGGGCTTGGAGTTCCTTTTACGACCGCCCAATATGTTTTTTGTATTTCGCGGTACTTAAACATGTTCGACATTCGATTAAGAGCTTTGGTTGTGCGAGCATAGATAACTATGCCGCTCACGGGTCGGTCTAGCCGATGCACTGTGCCAATGAAGGCGAGTCCAGGCTTATTATATTTTTGCTTGACGTAGCTTTTTACGATGTCGCACAGCGTTTGGTCGCCACTGATGTCGCTTTGAATGATGTCAGAGTTTCGCTTGTTAACAACTACGATGTGATTGTCTTCGTACAGCACACGAAGATTCTCTACGGTGCTCATTACAATGGGTTCTTTGGGCGCTTGGCGCCAGTCGCGAGGCCCTCTAGAGGAAGGTGTATTCTGTTCCATGCTACGTATAGAAATATGCGATTGCACTATCGCTTCATTAAAAATCGATTACTTAGTACTGCTCTTTTGGGTTAGGGAAATCTCCCCCTTTAACATCGCTCACATATTGAGCTACAGCATTGTGAATTTGCTCACCAGCGTTCATATACCTGCGTAAAAAACGAGGGCTGAAATCTTCTGTGTAGCCAAGCATGTCGTTTACAACGAGCACTTGACCATCGACAGAAGAGCCTGCGCCGATTCCTATGGTGGGTATTTCAATAGATTGAGTTACTTGAGAGGCTAAGGTTGCGGGTATTTTTTCGAGCACAAGCGCGAAGCAGCCGCACTCCTCGAGCACTTTTGCATCGCTGAGCAATCGAGTAGCCTCTTGCTCTTCCTTTGCGCGCACTTGATAGGTGCCGAATTTGTAGATGCTCTGCGGTGTGAGCCCAAGGTGACCCATCACTGGAATACCGGCTGTGAGTATACGCTGAATGCTCTCTTTTATCTCAGCCCCACCTTCCATCTTGACCGCGTGTGCGCCGCTCTCCTTCATGATGCGAATAGCGGAATTCAATGCCTCCTTTGAGTTGCCTTGGTAAGATCCAAAGGGCAGATCGACGACAATGAGGCAGCGCTTTGCAGCCCTCACAACGCCTTGTGCATGATAGATCATTTGATCGAGCGTAATTGGCAAAGTGGTTTCATGTCCTGCCATGACATTACTTGCGCTATCGCCCACCAAGATAACATCTATGCCTGCGCCATCCACTAGCCGAGCCATACTATAGTCATAGGAAGTGAGCATAGAGATCTTCTCTCCGCGTTGCTTCATTTCCAATAAGGTGTTGGTCGTAATTCGACGTACTTCTTTATTTATCGACATGTTGCAAAGGTAGCAAGCAATTGATGGAGGTCAATAATGATTCACGGCTTTCGTGTATTCGACAATTGGTTGTTTACATACGCCCCGTATTGCCTCGTTTAGTAGCTGTGAATGTGCAGTAATTTGCACCTGATTTTATTTATACACACTCCATAATTGCATATGAAGGCTTATTCACGTTTGGGAATGTTGGTGTTGAATTGTCTTGTGTCGTTAGGCGCAAGCGCACAATGGGATTACCCAGAATTCAACATGTCGCAAACTACGCTCAACACCTGTTTTGGAAGATTGTACGATAGTGGTGGTCCCACTTCTGCATACGGGTTGAACGAAAACATCACAACAATCATTGCCGCTGATGGGATAGTTACGTTAACTTTTTATGGTGCGTTTTCTCTTCAAGAGAATGTCGATTTTTTGACGGTCTATGATGGCACGGTTGCCACGGGAAGTGTGTTGGGGGTGTACACAGGGCAACAGTCTCCTGGCCAGATGGTGGCAACGAGCGGAACAATTACGCTAGTATTCACCTCTGATGGAAGCATTTCTACCGCGGGCTTCAGTGCGTATTGGTCCTCAGAGGTGGCCTTGCCTATTGCTCCCGGACTATCGGTTCCAAATCCACCGGCCTGTAATTCTTCTCAACTTAACATTGAGCTTGCCACACCCATACCCTGCCAGTGGCTAGAGAATGCAGAGTTTACCATCAACTCGAGTTCTGAGGCGTATGAAGTAGTCACCATTGATCCAAATTGCGCTGCGGGTTTGACCGATGTAGTAACGGTCTCCTTGGACCGCGCTCTTTCTTTCAATTGCAACATACTGATTAATCTGACCATACAAATTCCCGATGCTTGTGGCACATTGCATGAATTTGAATTGGGCACATCGTTTCTTTTCGATAATTGTCCTATTAACGCTGAAGTTATTTCAGAGTCTCCAACGATTTGTCCGGGAGGTTGCACAACCCTTCAAGCGCAGACTCAAGGGTGTTTCAACTTCTCCTACTCATGGAGTAATGGCCTTCCACCAACGGCAGGCCCTCATACGGTTTGTCCGGCTACTACAACGACCTACACCGTGTTAATAACAGAACTAGAAACGTCGCAACAGCTAACGGAGTCTATAACTATAAGTATTGAAAACGTTCAGATTTTCACACAAGATCAAACGGTATGTCAATCAGCACCAAACGTATTGTTGCAAGCAGGCACGACAGGAGAATGGTCAGGACCTGGTGTGAGCTCAGGTGGTAACACCTTCAGCCCAGACTCAGCGGGTGTCGGTGCACATACGGTATATTTTAATTCCGCCAATTGTGTAGATAGTATGGAGTTCACGGTAACCCCTATTGCTGCGCAAGTTGCTGCTGCTGCTTGTCCAGGTTCACCCCAGTTTCAGTTAACAGCAACTCCCGCGGGTGGCACATGGACAGGCTTGCAGGTGAACGCAGCAGGAGTCTTTAATCCGGCAACCTCAGGTTCTTATCAAGCCATTTATGCAGTGAATGGATGTGTCGATGTTACCGATATTACTGTGGATACCATTGCGGGTCCTTATGTGTTCGATCCCATTTGTCAATCTGTCGATTTGGTGACACTTGAGTTTTCTCCTTTCGGTGGTGCGTGGTTTGGCCCGGGAATAGTGAACTCTTTGGAGGGTTCGTTTAATCCATCCAATGCCACACCGGGTGATGTGGTTCTTACCTATGCCATCAATGGTTGCCAGCAAGAGTTCTCTGTTTTTGTAAAGGATATCAATATCTTGGAAAGCGAGGTGCTATGCTCGCTCGAATTACCAATGGTGCTCGACGCTACTCCCATTCCTTTGGGTGGTTTGTGGGCGAGCCCAGATGGAGCGATTACGAATGCGAATACCGGAATGTTCAATCCTGGGGTTTTCTCAGCAGATACCGAAACATTTATAACCTATCAGGCGCTCAACGGTTGCATCGACACCATGCACATCACCATCGTGAGTCCTTCGGTTGAAGTAAGTGAGTTGAGCTTTTGCGTCACATCGCCAGTTGTATCTCTCGATGAATTATTGCTTGGAGACGTTTCTCCCGCTGGTGGGTCTTGGTTAGGTCCAGGAATTAACGGGTCTGTTGGCTCGGGGTTCACGCTAAATCCGCAGGCGCTACCCGTAGGGCTCAACTATATTTACTACAGAGCCAATACCTGTGAGGATTCCGTCTTGGTGAGAATTTTCGCTCCTAACTTACCCGATGCGCCTCAAAGCTTTTGCTCAACAGACGATGCGGTTATCCTTGCTGCAGCTGTTCCCGGAGGAACTTGGGCGGGATCTGGTATTGTAAATTCAAGTACAGGGCTGTTTGATCCAAGCACGGCAAACACAGGGACATATTACATCAACTGGACGAACCCTTCAGGCTGCGGAGATAGCATTTTGGTTACGGTCGAGGAGGTTCTTGAGCCTCTAATTTCTGGTATCAATGACGTCTATTGTAGCCAAGATTATGAAGTCAATTTTAGCACTACTCCAGAAGGTGGGTTATTGATAGGCTCGCTTGCTACGAACTCTTTTAACCCATCAGAATTGCTGGATGGCAACTATACTGTTATCTACAAAATACTCCCGCTTTATTGCCCTGAGGTATCCGATACGGCGGAGTTTGTGGTCTATCCGCCATTGGTTCTTGAGCCCTTAGTGGCCTCAGAAAATCCGGTTTGCTTCGCGCAATCAAGCACGCTTACGGCTGTTGCGTATGGGGGGGGGGGCGGCAACGCAATCACCTATTCTTGGAGCAATGGTGGGCCAAATGCAGCGGTTAATACACAAGCGTACACTCAGTCTACTACAGTCGTGTTGATTGCCGATGACGGATGCTCAGAGCCGCAATCGCAAAGCATTGATATCACAATGTATCCACGGTTCAACTACGCAATCTCGACTTCAGATACACTTTGTCCGGGTGAAGATGGTTTTGTAGCCCTTGCTTTTTTGCCCGCTGGCTCCTATACAGTGGAATGGAATGGCGCACCAGGTAACCCAGCGCTTTTCAATGCTGAGTCAGGGGTTGGTGTGGAAATAAACATTACTGACAACAATGGATGTGAGCGCGACACATCCATAACAGTGCCTGCTTTTACGGAGCCTTCTGCAGTTTTTAATGTGTTACCCAATGAGCTTTGCGTTCCGTTTGAAAATATCGACAACATTCAGCTCATCAATAATTCGGTGAATGCTGCTGAAGGAACGTGGAGTTTTGGTGATGGCTCAACAGCTCCGTTGGTTTTGGGTGAAGATATTGTGCATGCCTATGAAGAGGCAGGTCAGTTTGTGTTGTCTCTTTCTGTTGTAAATGAAGGTGGGTGTAAAGATTCCACTTCTCTCAACTTGTGCATTCAGCCGCAAGATCCAGTTTTCGTTCCCGATATTTTCTCACCAAACGACGATGGTAAGAATGACACGCTTTATGTGCGAGGATTATTTATCTCACGCATGGAGTTTCGGGTCTACAGCCGTTGGGGCGAGGTGGTGTTTGAGTCGAGTTCACCTTCGCTAGGTTGGGATGGACAATTGCGCGGATCAGCGGCGCCCTCAGGAAGCTATTACTACACGCTAATGGCTACTATTGGCGGCGCCACAAAAGTGGAACGGGTGGGAGAGGTTGTATTAATCCGATAATGGAAACAAAGAACATGAAGAACATAAAATATACTTTGTGCGCGGCCATTTTAGCCTGCTTTTCTACTGCGGTGATGCATAGTCAGGATATGCACTTTTCGCAGTACAACAATTGTACGCAACTGATCAACCCTGCGCTTACCGGGCATTTTGAAACAATGCTGAAGGGTACCATTTTGCACCGTCGCCAATGGCGAAGTATAGGCACTGGATACACGACTAGTGGTGTTGATGCGCAGTATAAATTACTTAGTGTAAACAACGATAATTTTTTCGGTTTTGGATTGTTGGTGTTGCAGGACGCAGCAGGAATTGCTCAGCAACGCACGTTGTCTGTGAGAGGAACGGCAGCCTATAATTTGGTTGCATCCAACGATGATTTATTGTCGACAGGGTTCCAAATGGGATTTGAGCAACGAAGCATGGACTTTGATGGATTGGCTTGGGACACCCAGTACAATGGGGTTACCTACGATCCGACACTTGACGATCGTGAGCGTTTTATCACAACCACGAGAAGCTTCGTTGACATAGGAGCGGGCATACATTGGAAACACCGCTCAAAGCGACGTTTTGATTTGGGCTATTCTCTTTACCACGCCAACCAGCAAATAACGATGGTCGCTCGTGGCGATGATCGTATGCAATTGCGCCAGGTATATAAAGCAGCGTGGATTAAACGTTACGATCATATCGATATGCGATACGATGCATTGGTGCAACGGCAGGGAGGTGCGAATGAGGTGAATATGGGGGTTACAGTAGAATATCGTATTGGCGATGAGTCGAAGTATACAAATGTGAAAACCGCTAGCTTGGCAAGGGCGGGTATGTTCTACCGCTGGAAAGACGCAATTTCCCCATATATCGGGTTCGAGTACAAGCGTTTCGCTGCCATCAGTTTTGGTTACGATATACGATTGGCCAAGATGCCCTACATCGGTGGAAGGGCAGGGGGCCCGGAAATTTCACTGACCTACATGGGAATGCCCGCGAGAAAGCGCATGAAGGTGGTGAAGTAGAAGAAGAGATTCTGAGAATGGAGTTGTTTTGGGGCGCGCCCGCTGCTCGTGTATGAGCTATGCGACTACCCATTGTAAAAAATGCAAGCTCAACAGTCGGACGTCCAAAACTGCGCGTGAACGGGGAAGTATCCCCTTCGCGTAAGTCACCTTTCAATGTCGATAATTTCCTGACAATGTTCTTTTTTCGCGCAAAGTGTGCGTGTTCTTTGATTTCATTAAAACATTGCGCATGGCATCATTTGAAATCATTGGAGGAAAGAAGCTAAGTGGGGAGGTAATTCCACAAGGAGCTAAAAACGAAGCGTTGCAAATTATCTCAGCGGTCCTACTCACTAAGGAGCGCATGGTGATTTCCAATATCCCTAATATTCGAGACGTAATGAAGCTTATTGAGCTTCTCGAAGTAATGGGCGTTTCGGTAAGTAAAATTGACGAGCACACCTATGCATTCGAAGCGAAGGATGTGAATCTGGAATACCTTTTAACCGACGATTTTAAAAAGAAGGGAGGGGCTTTGCGAGGATCGATTATGATCATAGGCCCGTTGCTGGCGCGATTCGGTGTAGCTTATATACCGGAACCGGGTGGCGATAAAATTGGCCGCAGGCCCGTAGATACGCATCTACGAGGCTTTGAGGCATTGGGTGCCACCTTCGAACACATGAAGGATGAGCGCTTTTATAAAATAAATGCTAAGAATTTAAAGGGAGCCTACATGTTGCTTGATGAAGCTTCTGTTACAGGCACTGCAAACATTGTGATGGCTGCGTCTCTTGCCATAGGTGAAACCACCATATACAACGCGGCAAGTGAACCCTATTTGCAACAACTCTGCAAAATGATTAACCGAATGGGCGGTAAAATCAGCGGTATTGGGTCGAATAAACTGGTTGTAGAGGGTGTTGATACTCTCGGTGGAACGGAACATCGGATGTTGCCAGACATGATT
>CAMBPD010000031.1 GCA_945869405.1 Chryseobacterium gleum
AAGACCTCTGTGGGTTCAGGTCTTCTTTTCAATTTGATACACAGTGATTGCGATTTCCATTATCCCGCGGTGGGTATGATGACCTCCCCATTTGGGCCACGCTGGGGTAGAATGCACTACGGATTGGACATCGACTTGGAGGTTGGAGATAACGTCTTTGCGGCCTTCGAGGGCATGGTGCGTATTTCTCAGTTCCACTCATCGTATGGAAACGTTGTGGTTATCCGGCACAACAACGGTCTTGAAACGCTCTACGCCCATCTCTCTCAGCGCAAAGTTCTCCCCGGTGACCACCTGGAGGCGGGCGATATCATTGGCTTGGGTGGAAATACAGGGCGTTCGTATGGTGCTCACTTGCACTTTGAGCTGCGTTTCTTGGGACAAGCGTTCGATCCACTGCTTATCGTGAATCCAAGCGCTCAATCTCTTTTGGCCTCCACGTTTACGTTACTTCCCCTACACTTCGATGCCGCTGGTGTATCGCCTCAAACAATTGCCGCTCGAAATAGCGCAACGGCAAAGTCTTCAGCTAGCAAGTCTAAATATCATGTGGTGAAAAAGGGTGACACACTCACTTCTCTAGCTCGAAAAAATGGTACTTCAATAAATGCAATTTGCAAATTGAATCGAATCAAACAATCAAGTACCTTGCGCTTAGGTCAGCGCATCCGTGTAAAGTAATCAACTGATACACTGAATTTGTAGGCATTAATCAATTCGTTGAACCATTTCTGGTTCAAACTGTTTATCGATAGTTAGAAAAAGTAGAGAGAATGCAGGTTTTATCACCTAAAAAAATAGCAGTCATAGGCGCTGGGTTTGCAGGTATTTCTTCTGCTTGTTCGCTTGCTCAAAAAGGCTTTCTCGTAACGCTGTTCGAGAAAAATAATCAAACAGGCGGAAGAGGAAGGTCTTTTACCCACGAGGGGTACACCTTCGATATGGGTCCATCGTGGTATTGGATGCCAGAAGTATTTGAACAGTTTTTTAACCGATTCGGAAAAAAAGTGAGCGATTACTACACGCTAGAGCGCTTAGATCCGTCATATCGGGTTTTCTTTCGGGATGGTGCTCCGCTCGACGTGCCTGCTGCGTATGAAGAATTCAAGAAAATGATCGAGGAAATTGAACCCGGCGCAAGCGTGAGGTTAGATCGATTCATGGCAGAAGCTAAAATAAAGTACGATGTTAGTATGGCGGATTTCGTTTGGAAGCCGTCTTTGAGTATTCTTGAATTTGCTCAGCCGAGATTACTCATTGAGTCTTTTCGATTGCACCTCTTCTCTGGGTTTTCTAACCATGCAAAGAAATTTTTTAAACACCCGAAGATTATACAGCTCTTAGAATTTCCGATTTTGTTTTTGGGAGCGAAACCAGAGAAAACCCCGGCAATGTATAGCATGATGAATTATGCAGATATCATGCTGGGTACATGGTTTCCGAAGGGGGGCATGTGCAAGATTGCCGAAGGCATGACTTCTTTGGCGAACGAGTTGGGGGTGAAAATCATTACCTCGTGTAGCGTTAGTTCAATTGACGTCACAGGAAGCGAAGCCAATGCGATTCAATACAACGGAAAAACAGAGCACTTCGACGCAGTGGTCGCAGCTGCAGACTATCAGCACGTTGAGTCGAAACTCCTAAAAAAAGAGAACCAGTCATATTCCGACGAATATTGGGACACTCGGGTTATGTCCCCCTCGTCATTGTTGTTCTACATCGGAGTAAATAGAAAGGTGAAGGGAATTCTGCATCATAATCTCTTTTTTGACGAACCCTTTGATCGTCACGCCAAAGAGATTTACGATGCGCCAAGCTGGCCCGAGAACCCATTGTTTTATTTGTGCTGTACTTCAGCAACAGACCCTTCTGTAGCTCCGGACGGTAAGGAGAATTTGTTCATTCTTATTCCTGTGGCCACCGGACTTACGAGCACAGAAGAGGAGCGTCGAAAGTATTTGCAGATTTGTCTGCATCGGATTAAGAAACTAACGGGGGAGGATATAGAGCCTTCTATAGAGTTTGTGCGCTCCTATGCGCATGAAGAGTTCATTGAGGATTACAATGCCTTTAAAGGAAATGCATATGGCTTAGCCAATACGCTCACCCAGACTGCGATAATGAAACCCCGCATGAGGAGTAAAAAAGTAAAGAACTTGTTTTATACAGGTCAATTAACGGTGCCTGGTCCTGGTGTGCCCCCAAGTATTATAAGCGGTCAAATAGTGGCCGATGAGGTCGAAAAATATTTCAAAAGACGATAAGTATTACTATGCCACACAACCAGAGAGAGCTCTTCAATACTGTTTCGTTCATGGCCAGTAAAATGGCGACTGAGGCGTATAGCACCAGTTTTAGTTCAGGCATACGTCTGTTGCACCAGCGTTTTCAAAACGCCGTTTATGGGGTGTACGGTTTTGTTCGTTTTGCTGATGAAATTGTGGATACCCTTCACGAGTACGACAAGGAAGAACTCATGAGAAACTTTCGTCGTGATACCGTGGAGGCCATCGAAAAACGGATATCACTCAACCCCATCTTGAACTCATTTCAAATGGTTTATCATCAATACAATTTTGACTTTGAATTGGTCGATCGTTTTTTGATAAGTATGGAGATGGATCTTCAAAAGAAAGAGTATGATCGCGCTGGTTACGAGGCGTATATCCTAGGTTCGGCTGAAGTAGTTGGCTTGATGTGCCTAAGGGTCTTCACGGAGTGTAATGAAGAACAATACAAAAAACTAACTCCATCAGCCATGCGCTTGGGTGCGGCGTTTCAGAAAATTAATTTTCTGCGCGATATGAAAGATGACTTCAATGGATTGGGTCGAGCCTATTTCCCCGGTCTCGATTTTGATCGATTTGATGATGAAATGAAGGCGAGAATCGAAGGCGAGATTGAACTTGATTTTGACGTGGCCTACAAGGGGATTCTCATGCTTCCAAAAGATGCGCGCTTAGGTGTTTTGATAGCCTACGCTTATTACAGAAGACTATTCACGAAAATCCGTTCTATTCCAAGTCATCGAATAATGGAGGAAAGGATTCGTATTCCAAATTCTAGTAAATACGCGTTGCTCATGACGTGTTATATCAAGAATAATCTCAACTTAATCTAAACACACGCATAGTATGAATGTCCACGAGGTTGTACTTGTTGATGCTAACGACAATCCTTTGGGGGTGATGGAGAAAATGGAAGCTCATATTCAGGGTGTGTTGCATAGGGCGTTTTCTATTTTTTTATTCAACGGGAAGGGAGAATTATTGCTTCAACGAAGGGCGTTGAATAAGTACCATAGCCCCGGTTTATGGACCAATACATGTTGTTCACACCCCTTGCCCGACGAGCCTTTGCACATTGCTGCAGATAGACGACTAATGGAAGAGATGGGCATGTCTTGCGTAATGGTGAAAGCTTTTGATTTTATTTACAAGGCTTCCCTCGCCGATAGTATGATAGAGCATGAATTCGACCATGTCTTTTTTGGTACAACGGATGCGCTGCCTTCTATAAATGAAAATGAGGTGAGCGATTGGAAGTGGATGAGTTTGTATGATGTATACATCAGCGTGCAATTACAGCCCGAAATTTATACAGAGTGGTTCAAAATTGCGTTACCACGAGTAATGGATCAATTTAAATTGCAGTTGACATGATTGGAATACTCTTAACTCTGCTCACTTATTTAGGAATGGAAGGCGTCACATGGTGCACGCACAAATTTGTAATGCATGGTTCGATGTGGTATTTCCACGAAGATCACCACCAACCACACGGTGGCTTTTTCGAGAAGAATGACGCCTTCTTTCTCATATTTGCAGTGCCGAGCTGCTTGCTTATAGTCTTTGGATCTACCGCTGCGTTCGACTGGAGGTTTTATGTGGGAATAGGGATTTTGCTTTACGGACTGTCTTATTTCTTGATACACGACGTCTTAATTCATCAACGATTCGACTGGTTTTCGCGCACCGATAATGTCTATTTCCGTGCAATCCGAAAGGCACACAAGATTCACCACAAGCAGCTCAACAAGCACGATAGCGAATGCTTTGGTATGTTGTATGTTCCGCGCAAATACTTCATTGAGGCGGCACAGTATCGCAAAAAAATCAATAAATAAGTTTAACTTTTTTTCTTCGTCAGTAGCTCAAATGTGGCGGTCACGGCATGGTGATCACTCAGTTCTTCTGGAAGCGTTTCGTAGCTCACTGCCTCGAAAGACGAGCTGTGCAGAATGTAGTCAATTCTGAAAGAGGGAAAGGCTCCTATGTAAGTGTTTCCAATTCCATTACCACACGATCTAAACGAATCGTGAAGAATATCTGTGAAGGTGGCATAGGTGTATGAAACTGGAGGGTCATTGAAGTCTCCGCACAGTATAACTGGAAATGGGCATGCTTGTATATTGGCGACAATGCGGTCTACCTGTTCTTGTCGTTTTACAAAGGCGTCTTTTAACCGACGTGCAATGCGTTTGCCCGCGTCATCTAGTTCGCTTTGCTCAGTGTTGCCTTTCGCTAACTCGTAGTCCTCTGGCTTGAAACGAATAGACTGAAGGTGGGCGTTGTAAATGCGAAGTGTATCCCCGTCTTTCAACACATCCACGTATATGCAGAAATTATTGACGTCTGTTGCAAAAGGCACGAAACCCTTTCGCACAATAGGGTATTTAGAAAAGGTGACTACCCCAAAATACTGTTGTCCACTTATGGCATGGGTATATCGTTCGTGATAGTACTTACTGGGTAAAAACTTGATTAGGGTATCGCGAGTGGGAAAACGTTTGTTTTTTTCTGATTGATAGAATTCCTGAAAACAAATTACGTCTGCCTGTTCACGCTGGAGCAAGTCATAAATCGCATCGCGGGTCTGAGCCCCTTCCTTTTTATCGAATACATCGAATACATGCACGTTGTAGGTGAGCACTTTCAATTGAGATGCCGCCGGATTTTCATTACTGGGGATGCTTATTTGAAAGAATGCAGTAAGATGGTTAAGGCCCAACACAATTGCAACTAATGAAATCAGTGCGTTCCTTCTCTTTTTGAAGAGCCAGTAGACAATGAAAAGTAGGTTACTTAAAAGGACAACGGGATAGCCTAAGCCGAACAATGTCAAATATCCCATGGCTGAGGGCGAAAACTCTGCTGCGGCATACGAAAGAAGCAGAGCGAAAACGGCGATGCAGTTTATAAGTATCACGAGCCAATTGGTTCGTGATTTTTTTTGGGGCTCTGCAGGCGCATTAGGCATCGGTCAAAAGTAAATTGTACACACCCCCATGCGGCATTACCCCGGGTTTATTTCTGAGAATGTTTGAATAAAAAATCTTTTTCAGCCTGACTTAAACTTTCATAGCCCGACTGTCCAATTTTGTCGAGAATTCCGTCAATCTTTTTTTGTTTATCAACCCTTTCGGTGTTGTACTGCTCATCTGTTTTTGGACGTGTGTGGCTGTGCACAACGCGCATGGATTTGCCACCGATGTTTTTTTTGAAAAACAATCCAATATCCCTCAAATTGCGAATCCCAGCTCTTTCAAACAATCCATAAATGGCCCCGAATAGTGCACCTCCAAGGTGTCCTATGTGCCCGCCACTATTGATTCCCTGTCGAATGCTCGCTAAGTCTAAAACGACAAGGAGAATGGCGAGCCATGCAAGCTCTAAACGAACAGCATTGAAGAGGTATACAATACGACGGGGCTGCACAACGGCCGCACCTACAACGATTGACATTACGGCTGCAGATGCCCCGAGGATTGAAACATCGCGCCCGCCATTGAGCACATCTGACGATGCAAAGCTTAACGCGAAAAGGAGGTATCCGCTTATTCCGCCCAAGAGGTAAAGCCAAACAAGCTTTTTTGGCCCAACCATGGTCATACAAATTTTGCCCATACTGAAGAGAGCAATCATGTTGAATAGAAAATGTCCTGGTTGAATGTGTGCGAATAGATGTGTTATCAGGGTCCACGGTCGATGAAGCATTACCTCGAGCGATGAGTTGGCAGATAACATCAAATCATCTCCCCAAGGCGCAAGAGGCTGCTCGTTGGAGACATACAAGCGGAGCAAATGAAGTTGCAACAAAACAAAAACAAGCACATTCAAGCCAAGGAGCACCATCAAAGGATTTCTCTGTCGCATTAGATGGAAAAATGGTTGTAATGTCAGCATCATCATGAGTACAGCTTTCCCTGCTTTTGCCAGTACTTCAGTAGTATGAACCCGATCAGCATACCCCCAATGTGCGCGTAGTGAGCAACATTGTCGCCCTGCCTGTCGGCAAGCGCAAGTATTAACTCCAGGGCTCCATAACCGATCACGAAATAACGTGCTTTGATAGGGAACGGAAGAAACAACAGCATTAGCTCAGAATTAGGAAACAGCATGCCATAGGCAATGAGCAGCCCGAACAAACAGCCAGAAGCACCCACCAGACCTACGTTTATTGCGAGATTTAGCTTGCTCGCGCTTGGGTCTACGTAGTTTTTGTTTTCAAGCAGTGCCAGCCGACCATTGGCAAGCACTTCATCAAGAAGCTCCGATGGGAGCATCGACATCAATTGTTGAATCTCGATATAGCTTATCAGTTGGTGCAAACCAAACGCCCCGATGCCACAAATGAGATAGTAGTTGAGAAACTTTTTAGCCCCCCAATAGCTCTCGAGCAAGGCACCAAACATGTATACCCCAAACATGTTCATGAACAAGTGACCAACTCCACCATGCATAAACATGTGGGTTATGATTTGCCAAATTCGAAAAGAGTCGCTGCCGAAATAGTATCCGGTGAGCGGCTCTTGCAACACAGGTATTGCCTCACAACCCAAAAAAAGGATGATGTTAATGAGCAATATATTTTTGGTTACAACCGGTAAGTTATTGAACATAGTTAGTTGAAATATTCGTTCAGTTGTTGGGCGTCAAAACGGACAATTACTGGTTTTTGATTTCGCCAATGGTAAGGTTGACTGCACTGCATGAGTTGTTGGAAAATCGATTCCATCTCGGGGTTAGTAAGCATTTGACCATAACGAATACAGCCAGTAGTTGCTAGTTTCCAGCATAGGTTTTCACGCGAGATCTCTTTCGCTTCGCCTCCATCTTCCAGTGAACTCAGTGCCTCAATGAAGGTGGAGGCCCCACCAGAATGCGCACACTCTGCAGGGATTCCATCAATGTGTAGTTCGTTCGTGTTGTTGACGGTATAACGAAAACCCAAGGCTTCGAGTTCGGCAGTGTAGACTTGTATTAAGACCGATTGCACGGGTGTAATCTCAACTACCTCAGGAAATAAACTCTGTTGCACGGCCCCTTGTCCGTGCTCGAGCAAATACATGAATTTTTCATAACGAATACGCTGGTGAGCGCGTTGTTGATCAATAATCATCATTCGCTCTCCCGAAGTGCACACAATGAATTTTCTATTGTGTTGCAGAAAGAACATTTCGTTTTCAATGTCCATTTCAAGCGAATGAACTTGTGCGTTTCGCTGGTCTATTTGTGTGGCGACTTGCATTAAATCTTGCCATCCTGTTGCGCGCTGTTCCTTTTGATCAAACCACCCCCGTAGGTTGATGGAGCGGTTGGATACTGGTGTATCGGCGCCAAACGGATTGAACGAAGGGTTGATGTCAATTTTGGGTGGTTGCAGGGCAGAATTGCCTTGAGGTGGTATGAAAGAAATCGAAGTCTCTTGGTTAAAATCAATACTAGGTGCTATACTGAATTTGCCCAGTGACCTGCGCACAGCTGCATGTATGATGGCGTAAATGGCTCGTTCATCCTGGAACTTTATTTCCGTCTTTGTTGGATGAATATTGATGTCTATTTGTTCGGGGTCAATGTCGAGGTACAACAGATAGAGCGGGAAAGAACCCTGAGGAAGTAAGTCTTGAAATGCCCCCGAAACCGCATGGTTTAGATAAGTGTTTTTGATGAAACGCCTATTGATAAAAAGAAACTGCTCACCACGAGATTTTTTGGCTGCTTCCGGTTTGCCAATGAAGCCAGAGACAGAAACGATATCTGTTTGCTCTTCTACAGGCACCAGTTTTTCGTTGTACTTCGATCCAAGTATGTTCACAATGCGCTGCCGAATAGGGCTTGCGGGCAGCATAAATACCTCTGCTCCGTTGTGTGTGAATTGGAATTCAACTTCAGGGTGAGCAAGTGCAACTCGTTGAAATTCGTCAATCATGTGGCGAAGCTCGATGGCATCGCTCTTCAAAAAATACCTGCGTGCAGGTACGTTGTAGAATAAGTTTTTGATGTAAAACGTAGTGCCGGTATTACAGTGAATAGGCTCTTGTTTCTGAACCTTCGAAGCCTCAATCGTTACTTGGGTACCTACCTCATCTTGCGCCATTCGTGTGCGCATCTCCACCTGCGCAATCGAAGCAATACTCGACAGTGCTTCTCCCCGAAATCCTTTCGTTTGAATGTGAAACAAATCTTCTGAGCGTGTAATTTTTGAGGTAGCATGACGCTCAAAACACAAACGGGCGTCTGTAATGCTCATGCCTCTGCCATTGTCAGTAATTTGTAGAAGCGTTTTTCCGGCGTCCTTCGCAAAGAGTTTAATTGATGTTGCTCCCGCATCAACTGCATTTTCAAGCAATTCTTTTACTACCGATGCCGGACGCTGCACAACCTCGCCAGCAGCGATTTGATTGGCGACATTTTCGGGTAAGAGCTTGATGATATCCTGCATGCAGAGGTCTAAAATAGAGATGACCACAAAACTAACCCGTCCTGAGCCTCAAAGAAAGCGGATGTTATGCCTCATTGCCCGATATGAAGCGGGCTAGAGCCTCCTCTGCGGAAAGTAGGCCGGGTCGGAAGGTTAATATGCGGTGTATTACTTCTTCCAAAATGGTGTCCGGACAAGATGCGCCACTGGTGATAAGTATGCGGAGGTTTTCTTTATCGGGTAACCATCCATGCGTGTGCTCAAACGTATGCGTGCCGTAATGAAAATGCCTAATCTCATCTTCATTGAGGAGTTCGCTTACATCTTGGATGAAGTACGTTGGAAATCGAGATTCGAGTATGGTCACGATTTGCGAGGTGTTCGAGCTTTTGTACCCCCCAATCACAAGGGCTAGATCGGCTCTACTGTCTAGGGCGTTTAAGGTCGATTGTTGGTTGTCGTTGGTGGCATAGCACAACGTGTCGCGCGTGTCGGCAAAATGCTCTTTGTGTGATTCTCCAAACTTTTCAGCCATTACTCCCTTGAAGTAATCCGCAATCTCCTGTGTCTCTGTTGCAAGCATTGTGGTCTGGTTCACGACACCAACGCGCTGCAAATCACGTTCTGGATTAAAACCAGTGGATGTTTTGTGTTGAAACTGTGATGTCAACGCAGTAGCATCTGTCTTGCCAAGCATGTAACTGCCTATCATCTTTGCTTCGGCGATATCGCGAACGATAATCGACGGCGCATTTTGATAGCTGTGCGAGAATGTGGCGCGCGTTTCCTCATGCTTGTGCTTGCCATGGATGACCACCGTAAAACCCTGCAGACCTATTTCTGAAGATCGTTTCCAAACTTTCTCCACAAACGGGCATGTCGTGTTGTACCGTGCAATTTCTATTCCTTTCGACTTCAATAGCTCTTCGGTCTCAACGGTAGTCCCAAAGGCAGGAATAATCACCACATCGTCTGCGTGTATGTCGTCCCAGGGATGTAGTTGTTTGCCCTCGGTATCGAGTATGAACTTGAGGCCACGGCCCACCAGGTCTTCATTGACTGCGGGGTTATGAATCATTTCGCTAAGCAAAAAAAGTCGTTTTCCAGGGTTCTCTTCTATGGCCTTGTACGATCGTTCAATAGCATTTTCAACCCCGTAACAGAAGCCGAAGTGACGAGGAAAAATGAAGCTCAAGTTGCCCAACGAAAATTCACTTGGAGAAAAATCTTGTTTCCTCGGGTCGCTAGTGCGCCGGCGATTCTTTATTTCACCAATAATGGCCGACCGATAGTGTTCCGGTATTTCGAATTTTTTCACCTTACAGTTTTTTATGCGCTAATGATTCAACATACGATTGCATTTTCCCTTTTTTGAAAGCCTTTGATATGGGCTGAAGCGATTTAACTTTTCTTAATTCAGCATCGGATTGAATCATAAACGCCACAACGGAGAAACCTTCAATCATCGCTTGTGGTTCACTGCAATTCCCGTTTTTGGAGAGTTTGCATTCTGCCAAGCCTTGTATGTAGGGAAAGAGCAAATCGGGATAGTCAATATAAAAGGGAAGCACATCAGAGTTTATCACTATTTCGATTCGCGGACTGCCGCAAATCCATTCCATCACATACAAGCTAGCCTTTCCGCGTGTCTCGATTTCATTATTCAGTGGTGAATTGTTGAGCCAATGCAATGTGCGCACAACTAGCTCTTCGTCCCTCTTGTAATCGCGTGGATTTCTCCACTCGTAACTCTCGGGAAGCTTTGGGCATTTGGCTGGCTGAGCGAACAGCGTGGTTTGCGTGAGTAGAAATAAGACGGTTATCTTTATGCCCGCTGCCATTGCTAGAGCGTTAGTTCGATTTCTGAAAAACACAACCCCAGCGTTTCCAACTCTTGAAGAATGGGCTCATAGATGGAAGGAAGCGTGGGCAAGTGAACCCCCTTAAGTTGCCAATGGCCTTGAAGAATGTTCTTTGCAGCGATACCAATGGGCAGGCCAACTGTTTTTGACATGGCTGTATGCATGGGGTCTTCGCCATAACTAATGAGCTTCGATTGCAATTCGTGTCGTTTGCCTTCAAACGTGTAGCGGAAGCGATGCCACATCACAATCATGTCGGTGTCGTTGGGGCCAAGTGCCCAGCGTTGTTCTATCAAACGTTGTAAAACTTGCGCCGGACTGCCCGTTGCAATACCTATCGGATTTGATGAAAAAATGCCGAGCCAATCTATTCTTTCTAAGTTGGCTTTGCTCACACTCAAGTAATCCGAAAGCCTTTCTTTTGTGCCTCCGTTTCCGGCGGGAAGGAAGGAGTCGGTGAACTCACTCCACGTCATGCCCTCTGGAAACTGCATCGCGAAAGAATCATCGGTAAGGCCCAATTGAACCAATACATTCCACGCCTCGCAGTAACCATCTTTCCGAAGAGTGCCCCGGTAAAGTGTAGGAATGCTTTCTATGTCGTAAAGCTTTAAGTACTTCAGCGAATCACGATTTCCATAGCCTTGATACATCCCGTCGGCTCCGAGATCGACAGGGGTCAACCGTTCGAAAAGCCGTTGATAAGGGATAAACTTAACGCTGCCGTTTTCTTTGTACCTGGCCGTTCCCCCATAGCCTGCTAGCAATACATTGCGGGGATTCCATGTGATTTTGTAATGCCAAGGATTCGTGTCGCTCTCTGGAGCTATTAGCCCGCCAGTGAATGATTCAAATGATTCAAGTTGTGCTCCTGCAGATTTCAAGCGATGAATGATTTTCATCGCTGACATATGGTCGATTCCAGGATCAACCCCCATTTCATTCAAGAGTACAATGCCCTTTTCTTTAGCGGCAACATCCAATGCCCACATTTCGTCGGGAATGTAGCTAGGTGTAATTACGTTCTTGCCAAAGTGAATGCAGTCTTTCGCAACTTCCATGTGCATGGCTGCCGGGAGCATAGAAATCACCAAATCAGATTGCCCGATTTCTTTCCGCCGCTGCTCTTCATTGGACGCGTCCAATTGAAAAGCTTCGCCTCTTTTAGAATTACCGATTTTTTGGCGAGCGAACGTAACGTCCATATCACCCACACGAATGCTCCAATCGAATTGTTCTGCCTGCTCGAGTAGATACTTGATTAAGTTGGCGCTGCTGCGACCGGCTCCAATAATGAGTATGTTTTTCATATACCGTGAATGCGGTCAAAATTAGCCGTCTTTTTCACTTTCGCTCATCTCGATTTGAGTATTTTTGGCACGACCTTCGCCATGCGCGGAAAAGCAGTCATCCTTCAAAACAAACAAACAATGAAACACATTTTTACGATTATTTTGGGCATGTTCGCCTGTATTCATTTGTCGGCGCAAGCTTCTGCGGTTGTCTTTGCAGAGTCCGGCGAGAAATTCACAGTTTATTTGAATGGCGAAAAAAAGAACTCGGCTCCAGCTGTCAACGTGAAAATCAACGGACTAACCTCTGATTTTTACCAAGCGAGGATTGATTTTGAAGATGCTGCGTTTGCCGATTTTTCGGAAGGGAATTTTGCAGTACAGCGTGGCTCAGAGGTTACGTACATTGTGAAAAGAAATAAGAAGGGGGAGTTCATACTCCGCTGGTACGGGCAAACCGACGGTGTTGAAGATGCTGGGGGGAAGGAAGCAGGCACGGAGGTTAAATCCTTTGCAGTTGTGGATGACGTGGATCACTCTGGTCACGAATCGGATAATATCCAGATCAACCATTCGATTACGGTTGAAGAGGTTCCTGCAGCGAAGACAACCGTAACGCAAACGACGACTACAACCACCAAAGGCCAGCCAGCAAAAACTGCGCCTTCAAGCGGCGGAAATGTATCTATGGGAATAAACGTTGACGGAGTCAACATGGGCATCAGCATCAATGCGAGTGAGATGGGTGGAATGATGGATATGAACGTAGAAGAATCGCATCAAACGACGGTAACTACCACGACCACCACGACTACATCACAGCCAGAGGCCCCTGCTAAACCAGTTGCTCCCAAGCCTGTAGCTAAACCTGCTCCGGTTGCAAAACCAGTGGCGCCAGCACCTGCAGCACCCGTTGGTCGCTGTGCAACTTCTATGGCTCCGGCGTCTTTCTCCAAAGCCAAAGACAACATTTCTTCAAACAGCTTTGAGGATTCGAAAATGACAGTCGCCAAGCAAGTTACAAAAGCCAATTGTCCCACAGCCGAACAAATCGTTGAGATTATGGGCTTGTTTAGTTTCGAAGAAAACAAGATTGAGTACGCAAAGTTTGCTTACGATTTTTGCTACAACCAAGGAGATTATTACGAGGTGAATGCAGCGTTCACTTTTGAGTCGAGTATCGAGGAATTGAACCACTATTTGGAGTCTAAATAGTCTTCGTTTTTTTTGGCTTCAAACTCACACGAATTTCATGAAAAAAAACCTTTTCATACTGCTTATCTCACTTGCCTTAGCGATGCCGTCATGCCATAATAGCAAGCATTTCTATAAGGTTGGTACAAAGCAGGAAAATGGTGGTTTGTTGAATGAAGCTGCTGAGAGTTATTTCTATTCGCTTCAACGAAGTCGCAACAATGTGGATGCCCAGATAGCGATGAAGCGCTCAGGACAATTGGTGCTGAATAACGCATTGAACGAGTTTGTCAAACAAAAGAATTTTGGTGATTACAAATCTGCGGTTTACGCCTTTCAAAAGGCAACGGAATACCGCAATCGCATTCAGAGTGTCGGTATTTCTTTATTGATAGCTGACTTTTATGAGCAGGACTACCAGGCGAGTATGGGTATTTATTTAAAGAAACTGTATGATGACGGGAATTCGCTCTTGCTCGAAAAACGTTTCGCTGAGGCGGAACAAAAGTTTGCCGAGATAAAGCGGTTGGACCCAAATTATAAAGATGCCGGAAGCTTGGGTGATGTTGCCTTCTTGGAGCCGCTCTATCAACAAGGGCAGGCAGCCATGCAACTTGGGCACTACCGTGAAGCATACGACTTGTTTGGAAAGGTGTGCGCTAGAAAGAGTACCTATAAAGACGCAACAGCGCTGCAACGCGAGAGCCTGTCACAGGGACGCTTTACAATTGCATTGGTTGACTTTGTGAACGCTAGTGGTGCCGTTGGAATGGATAAGAAAATTGCGGCCTATACACTCGATGCGCTCACCTCAAGCGAAGACCCATTCATACACGTTGTTGATCGGGAGAACTTGCAAAACATCATCAATGAACAGCATCTTCAAATGACTGGTATTATGGATGAGAACACCGCGGTTGCTGTAGGGCAATTGGTTGGGGCCAAGGCTATCCTTACCGGAACTGTTTTGAATTACACCGAGAAGAAGGGTACGCTGCGAAGCAAACAACGCGATGGCTATACCACCTATCAGGAACGTGTATTGAACAGAACCGACGGGAAGTACTACATGCAGACGCTGTATCGCCCGTGTAGTTTCACCGAGTATTATAACTCAAACTCTTGTTCTGTTTCCTTTCAATACAAGCTTACAAACATTAAAACAGGTGAAATTATCACGACGGAGATTTTAGAGAAGTCTTTTAATGATGAGGTTATTTACGGGCGTTTTGAGGGCGATGTGAATGCGCTGTGGCCTGCCGGTCAGGGTGGCCCAAACATGAATCAGAATGATCGTAAAGCTTTGTTAGCCATGATGTCTGCGCGGCAGGAACTCAAAGCGTCAGGTGAGCTTTCTAACGCTTTGTTTGGTCAGTTAGCACTACAAATAACATCGGCAATTGACAAGGCTGTAAAGGAGGACGTGAAATGAATTGGACTTCAATTTTAAGTGTTGCTTGCGTTCTGTTGCTAATGGCATGTGGCGGAAAGAAAGAAACTGTTGCAACAGGGCGCTCAACTACAATTGAAACTCCTGCACCTGAATGGGTGGGTAACCGTCCACAATCTCCCTCATACTATATTGGTGTTGGCTCGTGCAGCAAGTTTTCCCAGCCTTACGATTATCAGACTATTGCCAAAAAGAACGCGCTAAATGATCTCGCCTCAGAAATCAGTGTGCGTGTGCAAGGCCAAACATTTTTGAATTCATTGGAGGTCAATCGCAGTTTTAGCGAAGAGTTTATTTCGAATGTTTCCACCTCAACAGATGCGAAAATTGAGGAGTACGAGATTGCAGGAACTTGGGAAAATAAGAACGAGTTTTGGGTGTACTACCGCCTCAACAAAGGTCTGTACCAATCGCAAAAGCTAGCAAAGAAGTCTGCTGCAATGAATCTTTCCAACGACTTTTATCAGAAGGGGATCCAGGCCGAGCTCGTTGCTAACGTGCCTGTAGCTTTCGATTTGTATATGCGTGGATTGTTCGCCTTAAAAGAGTATTGGAACGAGAGTAATGAATATGCAACGAGTACCGGTACTGTGTACCTCGACAATGAGATTTTCAGCACAATGCAACGCATGTGTGGGAGTTTGCAAATGAAGGTGGATAGGAATAAGGTAACGCTTTCTTCCGACAATCAATTCACTCAGGAGGTTCTAGTTACTCTGCTGCTCGGAAATCAAGCAGTCAAGGGTATGACTGTTCGGTATGGCTATGAGAAAAATGCAGGCCCCACGGAGCGGGTAGTTCTAACAACCGAAGTTGGTCATGCGGCAGTGCCGGTCAATGAGGTGAATTTTTCTAAGCCTGGTAACGCAGTAGTTATCGATGTTGATTTGAGTAAGCTGAAAGTGCAAGACCTCGACCAGAAGGTGCAGGATGGATTTATTCAATCCCTCAAGACAGATAGTAAAGTGCTTCCTATTGAGGCCTTGTTGCCAACGTTCTTCATCGTCTCTTCGGAGGCCAATTTTGGTGTGGCATCTGCAGGTAGAGTGCTTCAAAGTGCGCTCTCTGGGGCTCTAGTGTCCAAGGGCCTGCGCATTGTAGGCAATGCAAATGAGGCAGACTTCATCGCAACCATTCAGTCCAATACGAAGGAGGGAGGGCAAGCCAACGGCTTTGTAGTTGCTTTTTTGGAAATGAATCTCGAGGTGAAGAACCGAAAAACAAGCGAGGTTGCGTATAGTGAAACACTATCTTCTGTGAAGGGATTGCAACTGAACAAGGACGCAGCGGGCATAGAGGCATACAAAAAAGGGAAAGAAAAAATCGAACAGCAAGTGACTCCCAAGTTGCTTCAATCAATTTTATAATCAAGACAATTGCTTTTGGCATGGTCTTAGAAATTACATTCGCAAAACCAATCAAGAATCATAAATAATTTATTCCCTATGAAAACCCGTCATTTTACTCTAGTAATGATTGTTGCAGTTGCAGCCCTCATGGCAACTTCCTGCAAGAAGAACAAGAAAGCAGTTGAAACTCCAAAGCCAACCGGTGAGGTACTCATCAACGAGTATTGCACAGGCGAGCAGTACCAAAGCACGAAAGATGCTTTTCGCTCTACAGCTACAGGCGAAAGCATGGACCGTGAGACAGCCAAGAAAAAGGCTCGCTCCAATGCACAGTCTGAATTGGCTAAGACCATCAGCAGCACAATGAAAATTGTGGGTGATAACTACGTGAACTCAACCGAGTTCAACAACAAAGAAGAAGTTACGGAGACCTTCCAAGAAATGGCTCGCACAGTGGTAGATCAAGAACTACGTGGAGCTGTGGAGATTTGTGAGAAGCTCACCCAACGTGAAAACGGTACTTTTGTGAGCTATGTGGCGCTTGAGTTAAGCGGTTCTAAAATCGCCGACGCATATAATTCGGGCTTATCTCAGAACGAGAAGTTAAAGGCAGATTATAACTACGAAAAGTTCAAAGATACCTTTGAGAAGGAAATGGAAAAAATGTCAAGCGGAAAGTAATTCGTTGGGCAACTAGCATAAAAAAAACCCTCGCATTGCGAGGGTTTTTTTATGTGATTAACTACCGAATTATTTTGTCATTCTGTTTCGCAATTCCACGTCTATTGCATCAAGGAAGTCCTCGGTGGTGAGGTAATGAGAGTCATTCACTTTGTCGCCATGAATGCAGACAGCTAAATCTTTGGTCATTTTGCCGCCTTCAACCAAGTCTACACATACAGTTTCCAAGGTCTGACAGAAATTATCCAATGCAGCATTGCCATCGAGTTTGGCACGATGTGCCAAGCCTTGAGTCCAGGCAAATATGGATGCAATGGGGTTGGTAGAAGTCTTTTTGCCTTGTTGGTGTTGGCGGTAATGGCGTGTGACTGTGCCGTGCGCGGCTTCGGCCTCCATGGTTTTGCCATCGGGTGTGATCAGAGCCGAGGTCATGAGTCCCAATGAACCAAAGCCTTGAGCTACGATGTCGCTTTGCACATCACCATCATAATTTTTGCAAGCCCACACAAAACCACCCTCACTTTTCATGCAGTAGGCTACCATATCGTCGATAAGACGGTGTTCGTAGCTAATGCCCAACTCAGCAAATTGTGTTTTGAAATCCGATTGGTACACTTCCTCGAAGATGTCTTTGAACCGGCCATCGTAAGCCTTTAGAATCGTGTTTTTAGATGAGAAGTATAAATTCCACTTACGTTGAATTGCCTGGTTGAAGCAACTGCGGGCGAAACCATAAATGCTATCATCTGTGTTGTACATGCTCAAGGCAACACCGTCGCCCTCAAAGTTGTACACTTCCCAGGTTTTCGCTTCGTCACCGTTTTCAGGAGTGAAGGTCATTGTCAACTTTCCTTTTCCCTTGATTACGGTATCAGTGGCGCGATATTGATCACCGAATGCATGCCTGCCTATGTTGATTGGCTTGTTCCAGCCTGGCACTAACCGCGGTATGTTCTTGCAAATGATGGGTTCTCGAAAAACGGTGCCTCCAACAATGTTTCGAATTGTACCATTGGGACTCTTCCACATCTTTTTCAGGCTAAACTCCTTCACGCGGTCTTCATCGGGCGTTATCGTAGCGCATTTAATTGCAACATTGTACTTCAATGTGGCTTCTGCGCTTTCAATCGTCACGCGGTCATCCGTCGCATCCCGATTTTCCATACCCAAATCGTAGTATTTGATGTCCAACTCTAAGTAGGGAAAAATCAACTTGTCTTTGATGAATTTCCAAATAATACGCGTCATTTCATCGCCATCCATCTCAACAATGGGATTGGCTACCTTGATTTTATTCATTGAATGATTGGTTAAACAAAAGAATGAGATTAGGCGTGCTCGCGGGTGCTGAAATAGAATGCTCCCTCGTTTACTGCGTTTTCATCGCTGTCGCTTCCATGCACTGCATTGGCAGCAATACTTGTCGCAAACATCTGACGTATCGTGCCCTCGGCGGCTTTTTGAGGGTCAGTGGCTCCTATGAGCGTTCTGAAATCTTCAACTGCATTGTCCTTTACAAGAATGGCCGCAACGATTGGTCCACTCGTCATGTAATCTACCAACTCTCCGTAAAACGGACGCTCTTTGTGAATCTCGTAAAATTTGCTAGCTTCTTCTTTGCTGAGTTGAGTCCACTTCATCGCCTTGATGGTGAAGCCTGCCTCGAGAATTTTATCGATGATTTTTCCGGTATGCCCTGCTGCAGTTGCATCGGGCTTGAGCATTGTGAACGTTACTTTTCCTGACATTGTGATAAGAATTTGTTTAATGTCGCGAAATTAAAACATTAACGTTCATGAACTGCCTCCATTGTTTCACTTTGAAGTCAAATGTTGACATGTGGGACGGTGTATCTTCGCAAAAAAGTTTCCCATGACAGCCTCTACTCACCTTTCATCAAATTCGTCTACCATGATTGCTATGGAAGATAAGTATGGCGCTCACAACTACCACCCTTTGCCAGTGGTGCTCGAGAGGGGCGAAGGAGTATATGTTTGGGATGTAGACGGCAAGCGATACTTTGACTTCCTCTCGGCATATTCTGCGGTCAATCAAGGACATTGTCACCCGGTAATTACTCGAGCTCTAATTGAGCAAGCGTCGAAGCTAGCCCTAACGAGTAGAGCCTTTCACAATAGCTCGCTTGGTCCTTACGAGAAGTTCGTATGTGAGTTTTTCGGTTATGACCGTATGCTACCTATGAACACAGGTGCCGAAGGAGTGGAGACGGCCATTAAGATTTGTCGGAAGTGGGCTTATGAGAAAAAGGGTATTCCCGAGAATATGGCCAAGATCGTGGTCTGTGAACACAATTTCCATGGTCGAACCACAACCATTGTTTCCTTTTCAACTGATCCGGATTCGAAAGATAACTTCGGTCCATTTACAGGAGGTTTCCTTACCATACCCTACGACGATTTAGATGCATTGGACAAGGTCCTGAACGACCCTCATGTAGCAGGCTTCTTGGTTGAACCCATGCAAGGTGAGGCTGGGGTTGTGGTGCCTAGTGAGGGCTACTTAAAAGGAGCGTCTGAACGCTGTAAAAAGGCGGGTGTGTTATTCATTGCCGATGAAATACAAACGGGCATTGCACGCACAGGAAAGTTGCTTGCTTGCGATCATGAAAATGTGAAGCCAGATGTACTCATTCTTGGCAAAGCTCTAAGCGGTGGTATTTACCCCGTGAGTGCCGTACTTGCGAGTGATGAGGTTATGCTTTGCATAAAGCCAGGCCAACATGGAAGTACCTACGGCGGAAACCCTCTTGCTGCCAAGGTTGCCGTGGCCGCATTAGAGGTTGTGCGCGATGAAAAGCTTGCAGAAAACGCACAGCACCTAGGCGAAGTTTTTCGTCGTGAAATGGAACGCATAGGCACAACGAATAGCTTAGTGAAATTGGTCAGGGGAAAGGGGCTGTTGAATGCGATAGTAGTGAATGATACCCCGGAGAGCAAAACAGCTTGGAACCTTTGTATAGCCTTCGCGCGTAATGGCTTGCTCGCCAAACCAACTCACGGAAACATTATTCGGTTCGCTCCGCCTTTGGTTATCACAGAGCCACAATTGATGGAGTGTGTGGCAATAATCGAAAAAACGCTTACTGAATTTGTACCGTCATGATTATAGTCGGTGATGCCCTCGTTAGCGAGGATCTGTTCGATGAGCAATTTGTCTGTGACCTCGCCGCCTGCAAGGGTGCTTGTTGTATCGAGGGAGAGAGTGGAGCTCCGCTCGAGGCAGATGAGTTGTTGCGCATCGATGAAAATATCGATGCTGTATTGCCATT
>CAMBPD010000032.1 GCA_945869405.1 Chryseobacterium gleum
GGAGCACTCGTTTGTGCTCGTTGGTGGTGGTCGTGTGAAGGATCTTCCTGGTGTGCGCTACCACATTGTTCGTGGTGCTCTAGATACAGCCGGCGTAAGCGGCCGTAACCAAAGACGTTCAAAGTACGGCACGAAGCGTCCGAAGGCAGGAGCTCCAGCGCCTGTGGTAAAGAAAAAGAAATAAAGAATTAAAGAGAATATAGCCCAACACAATGAGAAGAAGAAAGGCCAAAAAAATTGCAGTACTTCCCGATCCTAAATTCAATGAGATTTTAGTAACGAAATTCGTTAACAATATCATGCTGCAAGGAAAAAAGGGTACTGCCTTCAATATCTTCTATGACGCTATCGATCGGGTTTCTACAAAAACCAGTGAAGATGGGTTAGAAATCTGGCGCAAAGCGTTGGAAAATGTGACTCCAGCAGTTGAAGTGCGTAGTCGCCGTGTAGGTGGAGCTACGTTTCAAATTCCAACACCCATTCGCGACGAACGCAAAAGTTCAATGGCTATGAAATGGTTGATCCGCTACGCTCGTGCTAGAAACGAGAAAAGTATGGCCGATCGCTTAGCGGGTGAAATTATCGCAGCAAGTAAAGGTGAAGGTGCAGCATACAAAAAGAAGGAAGACGTTCACCGTATGGCTGACGCAAACAAAGCTTTCGCTCACTTCCGTGTCTAATTAGATTAGAAATAGTTTAGAACAACAATCAATATGTCTCGCGACTTAAATTATACAAGGAACATAGGTATCGCTGCTCACATCGATGCTGGTAAAACCACCACTACAGAGCGTATACTGTACTACTCTGGTGTGAACCACAAAATCGGAGAGGTGCATGATGGAGCGGCCACCATGGACTGGATGGCGCAAGAGCAGGAGCGAGGCATCACTATTACTTCGGCAGCTACCACAGTGAGTTGGACCTACCGTAATAATAAATATCATATCAACATCATCGATACTCCGGGTCACGTTGACTTTACCGTAGAGGTAAATCGCTCACTGCGTGTATTAGACGGGTTGGTGTTTTTGTTCTCCGCTGTTGACGGCGTAGAACCACAATCAGAGACCAATTGGCGCTTGGCCAACAACTATAACGTAGCACGCATAGGATTCGTTAACAAAATGGATCGTCAGGGTGCTGACTTCTTAAAGGTTTGCAAGCAGGTGAAAGATATGTTGGGCAGCCGTGCTGTTCCGCTTCAGTTGCCAATCGGTGGTGAGGATGATTTCAAAGGCGTTGTTGATTTGATCAACTGGCGCGGAATGATTTGGAATGAGCATGACAAGGGCATGACCTACGAAGTCGTTGATATTCCTGAGGATATGGTAGAGGAGGCTCTAGAGTATCGTGAGAAATTGCTGGAAGCAGTGTCTGAGTATGACGACAACATCATGATGAAATTCTTCGATGCACCAGAGACGATCACCGAACGTGAGGTTTTGGATGCATTGCGAAAGGCGGTTCTTGACATGAAGTTGGTTCCTATGGTTTGTGGGTCGTCTTTCAAGAATAAAGGCGTTCAGACCATGCTTGACTTGGTGATGGAATTGATGCCTAGTCCAATGGACAAAGAAGATACTAAGGGAATCAATCCCGATACTGGTGAAGAGATTATTCGTAAGCCAAATTATAAAGAGCCTTTTGCGGCCTTAGCGTTTAAAATCGCTACAGATCCGTTCGTAGGTCGTTTGGCATTCATGCGTGCATATTCTGGAGTGCTTGAGGCGGGTTCCTATGTGTTGAACACACGTAGCGGAAACAAAGAGCGTATATCACGTATTTTCCAAATGCACGCGAACAAACAGAACCCTATCGAGCGTCTAGGCGCAGGAGATATTGGAGCTGCTGTTGGTTTCAAAGATATTAGAACCGGTGATACACTGTGCGACGAGAAACATCCTATCGTTCTTGAGGCGATGGACTTTCCAGATCCAGTTATTGGTCTAGCCGTAGAGCCTAAAACACAGGCTGACTCAGATAAAATGGGTATGGCACTAGCCAAGCTCGCTGAGGAAGACCCTACGTTTAAAGTGCATACAGACAAAGAAACCGGTCAGACAGTGATCAGTGGAATGGGTGAGTTGCACTTGGAAATTATTGTGGATCGATTGAAACGCGAGTTCAAGGTCGAGTGCAATCAAGGCGCACCACAGGTGGCCTACAAAGAAACCATTGTGGGAACCTCTTTGCACCGTGAAGTGTTTAAGAAGCAGTCTGGTGGTCGTGGAAAATTTGCTGATATCCAGATTGAAATCGGTCCAAACGATGACGCGGAAAAGCCAGGCTTGCATTTTGTGAATAATATTAAAGGTGGTAACATACCACGTGAATTTATACCCGCAATCGAGAAAGGCTTCAAAGAGGCTATGAGCAACGGAGTTTTGGCAGGGTACCCTGTAGACTCTTTAAAAGTCCAACTCAACGATGGTTCTTTCCACGCTGTTGACTCGGATGCCCTATCATTCGAATTGTGTGCGAAGATGGCTTACCGTGAGGCTATGCCAAAGTGTCGCCCAATCATTTTGGAGCCAATAATGAAGCTCGAGGTTGTTACTCCGTCTGAAAATATGGGTGATGTTATCGGTGACTTGAACAAACGCCGTGGCTTGATAGAAGGCACAGGCGAACGGAACAATGCCACAGTGATAAACGCGAAAATACCGCTTTCAGAAATGTTTGGATATGTAACTGATTTGCGGACAATCACCTCAGGTCGTGCTACATCAACAATGGAATTTAGCAACTACGCGCCGGCTCCGAACGCTGTGCAGGAGAATGTAATCGCCAAAGCGAAAGGAAAAGCAAACGCATAATAGAAAAACAAAGCCTGATGGCCCAGAAGATTAGAATAAAACTTAAGTCTTACGACCACAATCTAGTAGATAAGTCTGCAGAGAAGATCGTAAAAACAGTGAAGGCAACCGGTGCAGTGGTTAATGGTCCAATACCATTGCCAACTCACAAGCGTATTTATACGGTGTTACGGTCACCTCACGTAAACAAGAAGGCTCGTGAGCAGTTCGAATTGAGCTCTTACAAGCGCCTTCTTGATATCTACAGCTCTTCAAGCAAGACAGTAGATGCTCTAATGAAACTGGAGCTTCCGAGTGGAGTGGAAGTAGAGATTAAGGTGTAGTATTAAACCTCTCGAGGTTCGCACCGAGCGAAAACAAGGAATCAATGTCTATCTTGAATAGACACACTATAAATAATAAATAACAAACACATGCCAGGTATTATTGGTAAAAAGGTCGGAATGACTAGCATCTACAGTGCCGCTGGAAAAATGATTCCATGCACAGTGATAGAGGCTGGTCCATGTGTGGTAACACAAATCAAGACCAAAGAAGGGAAAGATGGTTATGATGCAGTCCAGATTGGCTATTTTGACAAGAAAGACAAGCATACAACCAAGGCTATGCAAGGCCATTTCAAAAAAGCTAACGTAGCGCCAAAGCGTTACATTGCAGAATTCAACGGATACGAAGGTGAGATTGCATTAGGAACAACAATTACTGTTGCTACCTTATTTACTGAGGGAGAAAACGTAGACGTTATAGGCACAACGAAAGGAAAAGGTTTCCAGGGTGTTGTAAAACGTTATCGTTTTGCGGGTGTGGGTGAAGCCACGCACGGACAACACAACCGTCTGCGTGCACCAGGTTCAATGGGTGCGTCTTCAGATCCTTCACGTGTATTCCCAGGCAAGCGCCTTCCAGGTCGCACTGGAGGTACACAACGCACAGTTGGAAATTTGGAGATAGTAAAGATTCTTCCTGAAGAGAATTTGATTCTTGTAAAAGGAGCAATACCAGGATTCAATGGTTCAACCGTATATATCGTAAAGTAACATGAAACTCGAAGTAATCAATACCTCAGGCCAGAAGACTGGAAAGTCCGTTACGCTCGATGCATCGGTTTTTGCCATCGAACCTAACGATCACGCGATCTACCTCGATGTGAAGCGTTACTTGGCTGCTCAACGCACCGGAACGCATAAGTCGAAGCACCGTGGTGAAATTCACGGGTCAACACGCAAGTTGCATAAGCAAAAGGGTACGGGTGGGTCTCGTAAGGGCTCAATCAAGAACCCATTGTTTCGTCAGGGTGGTACTATCTTCGGTCCACGTCCTCGCAGCTATGACATTAAAGTGAATAAGACCACTCAGCGCTTGGCTCGTAAGTCAGCTCTGAGCTACAAGGCTAAGGAAAATAACATCTTGGTTCTTGACAGCATATCTATGGACAAGCCGCGCACGAAGGATTTCGTTAGCATGCTAAAGAGTTTAAGCTTGGAGGGTAAGAAGACGTTAGTTCTAGTTCCAGAGAGAAATGACAACGTGTTTCTTTCATCACGGAACATTGAGAAGACAAACGTTCAAATCGCCAGTTTGGTAAATACTTACGATATCATGAACAGCCACAATGTGGTTTTCGTAGGCAATGCTCATGAATTGTTAACTGAACTCCTCAACAAATAAGTCCCATGAAAGAGATCCTCATCCGACCTTTGGTCACAGAGAAAATGTCTGCTATCACAGATAAGCAGGGCAAGTACGGTTTCGTTGTGAATCGTGACGCCAATAAGATTGAAATTAAACATGCAGTTGAGAAGTCATACGGAGTTACTGTATTGAAAGTAAACACCATTAATGTTGACGGTAAGCGCAAGTTCCGTTATACATCGAAAGGCATCATTGAAGGACGTTCACCGTCATTCAAGAAGGCCATAATCAAGCTTCAAGCTGGTGAGACAATTGATTTTTACGCCAACGTATAATATACTGACGAAAAATGGGTATTAAAAAATTAAATCCGGTCACCGCAGGCACAAGGCACAAAGTAGCGCTCACGTTTGATGAGTTAACTACAGACAAGCCGTTCAAGCCTCTGTTGGTGCCTATGAAGAAGACTGGTGGTCGCAACAACCAAGGTAAGCGCACGATGCGTCACATTGGTGGAGGCCACAAGCAGAGGTACCGTTTGGTAGACTTCAAGCGTGACAAATACAGCGTGGCTTGTAAAGTGCTCACTATTGAGTACGATCCAAACCGTTCTGCACGAATTGCACTTGTTGAGTACGCAGATGGAGAGAAGCGTTACATCATCGCACCTACAGGATTGAAGGTTGGTCAGTCGCTCATGAGCGGCACCGGTTCAGCTCCAGAGATTGGAAATGCGTTGTTCCTAAAGGAAATTCCGCTGGGGACAACCATTCACAATATCGAATTGAGACCAGGCAAGGGTGGTAGCATCGCACGCAGTGCCGGTAGCTATGCTCAGTTGACTTCGCGAGACGGTAAGTATGCTGTGGTAACGATGCCTTCTGGAGAGAATCGTTTGATTCTCGGAGAGTGCATTGCTACGATAGGTGTTGTTTCGAACGCTGAGCACAACCTTCAAGTAAGTGGTAAGGCAGGTCGCAGTCGTTGGCTCGGTCGTCGTCCACGAGTGCGCGGAGTTGCAATGAACCCAGTCGATCACCCAATGGGTGGTGGTGAAGGTCGCCAATCTGGAGGTCTTCCACGCTCACGCAAGGGTATACCTGCTAAAGGTTACAAAACACGTCAACCGAAGAACCAATCAAACCGTTTCATTTTGGAACGCAGAAAGAAATAAGATAAGAAATGGCAAGGTCCCTCAAAAAACCACCGTTCATTCACTATAAGCTTGTAAAGCGAGTAGATGAGGCGAAAGAAACAGGCAAGAAAAGTGTCATCAAGACATGGAGCCGTGCGAGCACGATATCTCCTGATTTTGTTGGTCTGACTGTCGCAGTGCACAACGGCAAACAATTCATCCCTGTTTACGTCACGGAAAATATGGTTGGTCACAAACTCGGAGAGTTTTCGCCCACCCGTAAATTCACAGGACATTCAGGAAACAGAAAATAAGGCAAAACAACCCCGATAAAGAATCAGCACTATGGGAGCTCGTAAAAGAGAAATGGCCGACCGTATGAAGGAAGAACGCAAGACAAATGCGTTCGCAAAGTTGAACAACGAACCTTCATCACCTCGGAAAATGCGTCTTGTAGCGGATATCATCCGCGGCAAAGAGGTATTTATGGCCCTCAATATTTTGAAATTCACACGCAAACACGCGGCTGTTCCAATGGAAAAGCTATTGCGATCTGCGATTAATAACTGGCAGCAGAAAAACAGTGAGGCCGATGTGACGGAAGCTAATCTAATCGTGAAAGACATTACGGTTGATGGCGGAAGAACACTGAAGCGTATCAGTCCTGCTCCTCAAGGTCGCGCGCACCGCATTCGCAAGCGTAGCAACCACGTAACCATTACTATTGATAAAAAATAATTAGCGCACAACGCATGGGACAAAAATGTAATCCAATAGGGCTCAGGTTAGGCTTTATCAAGGGCTGGGACAGCAATTGGTACGGTGGGAATAACTACGGAGACAAGATTCTTGAGGATGACAAAATCCGCAAGTATCTGATGGCTCGCTTGAAAAAGGCTTCGGTTTCTAAAATCGTAATAGAGCGCACCTTAAAGCTTGTAACTGTCACTATCAATACGGCCCGTCCGGGTGTTATTATTGGTAAGGCTGGTTCTGAAGTAGACAAGTTGAAGGAGGAGCTGAAAAAGATTACCGGTAAGGACATTCAAATCAACATCTTTGAGATCAAGCGTCCTGAATTAGATGCGCGTCTTGTAGCTGATGGTATATGTCGTCAGATTGAAGGACGTATTTCTTATCGCAGAGCCATCAAGATGTCTATTCAAACGAGCATGCGCATGGGTGCCGAAGGCATCAAGGTTACTGTGGCAGGCAGGGTGAATGGAGCAGAGATCGCACGATCTGAGACGTACAAAGAGGGTCGTACCCCGCTGCATACTCTCCGTGCCGATATTGATTACCATCATGCGGAGGCTCACACAGCTTATGGCCGTATCGGCTTGAAAGTGTGGGTTTGTCGTGGAGAGGTATACGGCAAGCGCGATTTGTCACCTAACTTTGGCCAGCCAACAACGCAGCGTCGTCCAGGTGCTCCAACAGGTCGTGATGAGCGTCCGGGTGGTGACCGCAGAGGAGGAGGTGACCGTCGTGGTGGTGGACAAGGCAGAGGCGGTAGCGGAGGCGGAGATCGCCGAGGTGGCCCGGGAGGTGCAGGTGGAGCAGGTGGTGGTCGCGGAAGATCGTAAGCCAACACAACAAAATTGAATAAAGACAACAGGATAATAGATCGTCATGTTACAACCGAAAAGAACGAAATATAGGAAGCAGCAGAAGGGCAAGATTAAAGGGATTGCCTACCGAGGTTCACAACTCGCATTTGGTAGCTTCGCCATTAAGACACTTGATGAAGGTTTTTTAACCTCTCGTCAGTTGGAGGCAGCACGTGTGGCACTAACACGTTTCATGAAGCGCGAAGGAAAAGTTTGGATTCGTGTTTTCCCAGACAAACCACTTACTCGTAAACCTGCAGAGGTTCGTATGGGTAAGGGTAAAGGAGCTCCCGAGCTTTGGGTTGCAGTGCTCAAGCCAGGACGTATCATCTTCGAAGCAGAAGGTGTACCCTTGGCCACAGCACAAGAGGCGTTGCGCCTTGCCGCTCAAAAGTTGCCTTGCCGCACCAAATTCATTGTTCGTCCTGATTACACAGAATAAGAAAAGCCATGAAAGCTACAGATTATACAAACATTGCCGACAGCGTTTTGCTTGAGAAGATCAAGGAAGAAAAGGCTGCACTGGCGAAAATGAAATTTAACCACACAGTGGCAGGTTCACAGAACCCCATGCAGTTGCGCATGAAGCGCAAAGAGGTTGCACGCATGTTCACTGTGATGAAGCAACGAAATAACAAAGGGAAATAATTACGCACCATGGAAAGAAATCTTCGTAAAGAAAGAGTAGGTATAGTTACCTCGAACAAAATGGAAAAGTCGGTGGTGGTAATGGTTGAAACCAAGATTATGCACCCCAAGTATGGAAAATTCGTGAAGTACTCGAAGAAATTCATGGCACATGACGAAAAAGGTGAGTGCGGAATCGGAGACACAGTGAAAATCATGGAGACGCGCCCATTGAGCAAGCTCAAGCGCTGGAGAATGGTGGAGATTGTGGAGAAGGCGAAGTAATTTATCGCCACCTCAATAGATGAGTTAGACGCGTTTTTTAATCGCGCACAGACAAACAAGAAAGACGGGCTTAGAATGGCCCCTAAAAGAAAAATAAAATGATACAGAACGAATCACGTCTGAAAGTAGCCGACAACAGTGGCGCCCGAGAGGTATTGGTTATCCGTGTACTGGGTGGTACTCGTCGTCGATATGCCTCTATAGGTGATCAGGTTGTTGTTACTGTGAAGGATGCACTCCCAAGTGGTAACGTTAAGAAAGGTACAGTGTCGAAGGCTGTAATAGTGCGCACCAGAAAGGAAGTCCGTCGTGCTGACGGCAGTTACATCCGATTTGATGACAACGCGGTGGTATTATTGAACGCCACAGGTGAACTTCGCGGAACCCGTATCTTCGGTCCGGTAGCTCGTGAATTGCGTGAGAAGGATTATATGAAAATCATTTCTTTAGCACCGGAAGTAATCTAAGAATCAAAAAAGACGTGTCATGCGTCCAAAATGAATAAACGATGTTCAAAAGATTAAAAGTAAAAAAAGGCGATTTGGTGGTAGTGACCTCCGGAGACAGCAGGGGCAAGCAGGGCCGTGTTGTTGAAGTAAATCGCGATAACGATCGAGTGATCGTAGAAGGTGCCAATATGGTTAAGAAGCACCGTAAGCCATCTGCGCAGAATCCTCAAGGAGGAATTGAATCCATCGCTGCAGGCATTAACATCAGTAATGTAAAAGTTATTGATGCTAAAGGTAACGCTACTCGCGTTGGTCGCAGAAGGAATGCAGATGGGAAATTGGAACGTTTTTCTAAGAAATCAGGTGAATCATTGAAATGAAACAGAGTCCGCGCCTAAGAGCGAAATACCAAGAAGAAATTGCTCTAAATTTGAAGAGCAAGTTCGAATATTCTTCGATCATGCAAGTGCCGAGGATTACAAAGATTTGTCTAAACCAAGGCTTGGGTAAAGCTACTGGCGACAAGAAAATCATCGACGCAGCCGTAGATGAGATGACAATGATTGCGGGCCAGAAGGCGACTTCTACAGCAGCAACCAAAGACATCTCTAACTTTAAACTGCGGAAAGGAGTTGCTATCGGAGCAAAAGTTACACTACGAGGTGATCGTATGTACGAATTCCTTGATCGTTTGATCTCCGTTTCCTTGCCCCGCACACGTGATTTTCGAGGTGTAAAGTCATCTGGTTTTGATGGCCGCGGAAACTTCACCTTTGGTGTGAAGGAGCAAATAATCTTTCCAGAGATAGACTTGGAGAAGATTAAGCAAATCAACGGCATGGATATCACTTTTGTGACTACAGCTCACACCAACGAAGAAGCGAAAGCTCTTCTCGAAGAATTTGGATTTCCTTTCACAAAATAATAAACAGGAAAAGAACAATGGCCAAGGAATCAATGAAAGCTCGCGAGCGTAAGCGCATTGCACTTGTTGAGCGTTACGCAAAGAAGCGTGCAGAACTTAAGAAGGCAGGTGATTGGGATGCTTTGCAAAAGCTCCCAAAGAATAGCAGCAAGGTGCGCGTTCGCAATCGCTGCTCGTTGACAGGACGACCACGCGGGTACATGCGTCAGTTCGGTTTGTGTCGTAACCAGTTCCGTGAATTGGCATTGGACGGCCGTATACCAGGCGTGAAGAAAGCAAGCTGGTAATACCAGACACCGGTAAAGACAATAAGTGTCCGTGCTTACACGGAAATGATAAAGCAACGGTGGATGTCCACCACAAAAAAAAGCAAACAGCAATGTTTACAGACCCAATTGCAGATTATTTGACTCGTATTAGGAATGCGCAGTCTGCCCGTCATAAGGTGGTTGAGATTCCTGCGTCAAACCTGAAAAAGGAAATTACAAAAATCCTGCACGAAAAAGGATACATTCTCAATTACAAATTTGAGGATGGTGCCCCTGGCACGATTAAAATCGCTTTGAAGTACAACATGAAAACCAAGACGCCTGCCATACAAAGCATCCAGCGTATTTCTTCACCAGGTCACAGAAAGTACACCGGTGCTGAAGGCTTACCACGAGTGTTGAATGGTTTGGGAATCGCTGTCGTATCTACTTCGAAAGGAGTGATGAGTGACAAGGAAGCTCGTACCCACGGCGTTGGCGGCGAAGTATTGTGTTACGTTTATTAAACCACTGAAAAATTTCTGACTTATGTCAAGGATAGGAAAATCACCAGTCACCATTGTACAAGGCGTTGAAGTGTCTTTCAATGATGGCGTAGTAAAAGTGAAAGGGCCGAAGGGTGAACTTTCGCAGGAAATCGACTCTTCGATTTCATTGGATATCGTAGATGGAGTGATAACTCTTTCACGCGCCAGCGATCACAAAGATGCTCGCTCGAAGCACGGTTTGTACCGTTCACTCATAAACAATATGGTGACAGGTGTGAGCACAGGCTGGAAGCGCCAACTTGAAATGATTGGTGTAGGTTATCGTTGCAAATCAACTGGACAGCAATTGGAAATGACCCTAGGGTTTAGCCATCCAATAGTGTTCGAGTTGCCAAAGGAAATAGTATTAATTGCGAAATCGGAAAAGGGCGAGAACCCGTCGATAACGCTCGAGAGCTTCGACAAGCAATTGTTGGGTCAGGTGGCAGCGAAGATTCGCAGCCTTCGTCCTCCAGAGCCTTACAAGGGCAAAGGTGTGCGCTATATAGGTGAGTTTGTACGTAAAAAAGCTGGTAAGTCAGCAGCTAAATAAAATTCAATTAAAGTAATGGCATTCAGCAAAGAAGCTCGCAGAGCGAAAATACGCACACGAATCAGGGCTAGTGTGAAAGGAACAACTCAAAGACCACGTCTATCAGTTTTCCGCAGCAATAAGCAGATTTATGCCCAAATAATTGACGACCAAAGTGGAGTCACTCTAGCGTCTGCATCATCTATGGTGATGAAAGATGCTCAGTCGATAGCCAAGCTGGATCAGGCGAAGTTGGTGGGTAAAACCATTGCTGAGCGTGCACAGGCGGCAGGTATCAATGAGGTCGTTTTCGACCGTGGAGGATATCTATATCATGGACGTGTTAAATCATTGGCCGAAGCAGCCCGCGAGGCAGGCCTAAAATTCTAAAAGGAGATGGCAGATACAAAACCAGTTCGCTCCAGCGAAACAGAATTGAAAGACCGCTTGGTATCGGTCAACAGGGTTACCAAAGTAACCAAGGGCGGTCGTACGTTCGGATTTGCAGCCATTGTGGTTGTGGGTAATGAGAAAGGCGTGGTAGGACACGGATTGGGTAAATCGAAGGAAGTTTCGGAGGCTGTAAATAAAGCCACTGAAGACGCTAAGAAGAACCTGATACAAGTGCCTGTGCGCAAGGGAACAATACCACACGAGCAGAGCGGGAAATTCGGTGGTGCGCGCGTGTTCATCAAGCCCGCATCACATGGAACTGGGGTTATAGCCGGAGGCGCAATGCGCGCTGTGCTCGAGTCTGCTGGTGTCACAGATGTGTTGGCTAAGTCGAAAGGTTCCTCGAACCCGCACAATGTGGTCAAGGCTACACTCGATGCACTTTCAAAATTGCGTAATGTACATGATATCGCTAAAATGCGCGGAATCAGTATTGATAAAGTTTACAACGGATAATATTAAGATACCATGGCTAAAGTTGTGATAACACAAGTAAAGAGCGCTATCGATCGTCCTGCTCGTCAGAAGGCAACGATTCAAGCGTTGGGGATAAAAAAGTTGAATGTTCCTGTAGAGCATGAACTTTCACCAAATATCGCCGGTATGATCCGTGCGGTTCGCCACCTTTTGAAAGTGGAGAATAAATAAAATTAAGTATTTAAAGCATTCCGCATAGCGCGGTCAATACTCAAACGAATATGAAACTCAATAATCTAAAACCAGCTGCCGGGTCAACACAAACACGAAAGCGTGTGGGTCGTGGACAGGGTTCAGGTCTGGGAGAAACGGCAGGACGTGGTCACAAAGGAGCCGGTCAGCGCTCAGGGACAAAACGTAAGTTAGGTTTCGAAGGTGGTCAAATGCCTTTGCAACGTCGACTGCCAAAGTTTGGCTTCAGAAACATCAATCGTGTGGAATACAAGGGAGTAAACTTGGATCTATTGCAGATGTTGTCGGAGAAGTTAAGCATAAATGATATAACACACGATGTGTTGGTTCAAAATGGTATCTGTGGAAAGAAAGATCTAGTTAAAGTGCTTGGTCGTGGTGAATTGAAAACCAAACTGAATGTTACTGTGCACGGATATTCTGTAACTGCTAAGGCGGCCATCGAGAATCTTGGCGGAACAGCTACTACCCTCTAAACCAAAAATATGAAAGGTTTTATCCAGAAAATAAAAGACATTTGGAGTCACGATGAGCTACGTTCAAAGATTGGTTACACCCTTCTTTTGTTGTTGGTGTATCGTATAGGTTCCTTTATTGTTTTGCCTGGCGTTGATTCTACTCAACTTGAAACGGGATCGCAAGGCGGTCTTCTAGGTTTCCTAGGGCTATTCACCGGTGGAGCTTTCAGCCGTGCCTCTATTTTCGCTTTGGGTATCATGCCCTACATCTCTGCCTCGATCATCATGCAGTTGCTTGGTCTGGCTGTGCCTACCATCACCAAGATGCAGCGTGAAGGAGAAAGCGGCCGTAAAAAGATTAACCAGTACACTAGAATGCTTACCATAGCCATTGGTTTGGTTCAAGCTCCTGGTTACATTAAGAGTACACTCCCTGTTGGTGCATACCCTGAAGGATTTACTTGGTTGTTCTCGGCGGTATTGATTCTTACTTGCTCAACCCTGTTTGTAATGTGGTTGGGTGAAAAGATTACCGATAAAGGTATCGGAAACGGAACTTCGCTCATCATCATGACGGGTATTATTTCTGACATTCCGAAAGGTTTCATTTCAGAATTCAAGTTACAGTCTCCGTTCTTTTTCTTGATTGAGCTAGCTGTTCTATTGATTATCGTTGGATTGTGTATCGCAGTCATACAGGCTGTGCATCGCATACCCGTTCAAATGCCGAAATTGAATATGGGCGGTGCTTCAGCGCTGCCACGCGGAGAGGGTGCTAGATCTTACATTCCCTTGCGTGTGAATTCGGCAGGTGTAATGCCAATCATTTTTGCTCAAGCAATTATGTTCGTTCCGCTTTACTTGCGCAACACAGAGACATTTCAAGACAGCGAGATTTTGGCAAGCCTCACGAACATTCAAGGCCCAGGCTACAATATATTATTGTTCTGCTCTATTGTATTGTTTACCTTCTTCTACACTGCAATCGTCACGAATCCTAATCAGATAGCGGATGATTTGAAGCGTAACGGTAATTTAATTCCTGAGCACAAGCCAGGAAAACCAACGGCTGACTATATATCGAAAATAATTGACTTGATAACGCTTCCGGGTGGTATCTTTGTCGGCCTAATTGCAATTTTGCCCGCGTTAGTGATGATGATTGGTCTGACCAAGGCGCAGCAGTTTTCCATATTTTTTGGAGGTACATCATTACTTATTACCGTAGGTGTAATACTTGATTTGTTACAGCAGATCGAAACACATTTAGTATCACGCCATTACGATGGTCTCATGAAGTCTGGTCGCGTTCGTGGAAGAAACACTGGCGCCATTAGTTCTTCAGGATACGTAGGTTAATTCAGGTTTACTGGTACAATGTCGTCCAAGAAACCTGTTTTAAAAACTGATGATGAGGTTGAGCTCATCAGACAAAGTTCTTTACTTGTTGGAAAAACTTTAGCGGAACTAGCCTCCCGTATTCGTCCCGGTGTTACTACACTGGAATTGGATAGGGTGGCACAAGAGTTCATACGCGATCACGACGCAATACCTGGTTTTTTGGGATACAGTGGTTTTCCAAATTCCATTTGTGCAAGCGTAAATAGCGCTGTGGTTCATGGAATCCCCAATGATAAACCTCTTCAGGATGGAGATATCGTTTCACTCGATATTGGAGTTGTGAAGCAAGGATATTGGGGCGACTCAGCTTACACCTTTGCAGTTGGAAATGTATCCCCAGAGGTTCAGCAGCTGTTGAGGGTAACAAAGGAAAGCTTGTATGCAGGAATCCAACAAGCATTGGCGGGTAATCGCACTGGCGATATCGGTAATGCTGTTCAATCGCATGCAGAGTCTTTTGGTTATGGAGTTGTTCGTGATTTAGTCGGTCATGGTGTTGGCAAAAATCTGCATGAAGCCCCAGAAGTTCCCAACTTTGGGAAAAAAGGTCAGGGTATTTTAATGCAGGAAGGCCTGGTTATCGCCATCGAGCCGATGATCAATTTGGGTACCCGCAGTGTCAAGCAGATGAAAGATGGCTGGACCATTGTCACTGCAGACTCCAAGCCAAGTGCTCATTTCGAACACACCATTGTCGTGAGAATGAACTACGCAGAAGTTTTATCCAGTTTTGAATTGATTGAAAAGGCAGAGGCTTTGCTGATACTATAGCAAGCCCGAAGCGAACGATAAAAGAGATATGGCAAAACAAACATCCATCGAGTTAGATGGAACAGTTATCGAAGCCCTTTCCAACGCGATGTTTCGCGTTGAGTTGGAAAATGGCCACATAATTACAGCACATATCTCAGGTAAGATGCGCATGCACTACATACGCATACTGCCAGGAGATAGAGTGAAGGTGGAGATATCACCTTATGACTTGACAAAGGGAAGAATAAGTTTTAGATATAAATAAACGCCAGAGGTTACCCCTCGGGCATTGAAAAAAGTAAAGAAATGAAAGTTCGTGCATCCATTAAAAAGCGCTCGGCCGACTGCAAGATAGTTAGCAGGAAGGGTAAGCTCTATGTGATTAACAAGAAGAACCCTAAGTACAAACAAAGACAAGGTTAAACGTTTGGTCCACTTTAGGTTGGTCCTTAAAACAATAAATAAATGGCTCGTATAGCAGGTATTGATTTACCAAGAAACAAAAGAGGCGAAATTGGCCTCACTTACATCTACGGAATTGGACGTAGCACCGCGCGCAAAATTTTAGAAGCCTCTGCCGTGAGTATGGATAAGAAAGTACAGGATTGGAACGACGATGACCTGTCTAAGATTCGTGGATTCATCACGGAGGGTTTGAAAGTTGAGGGTTCGCTCCGCTCTGAGGTTCAAATGAACATTAAGCGATTGATGGACATTGGATGCTACCGCGGTGTTCGCCACCGTGTTGGACTTCCAGTGCGCGGTCAGAGTACCAAAAACAACTCACGTACCCGTAAAGGGAAGCGCAAGACTGTTGCAAACAAGAAGAAAGTTACCAAGTAATAATTCGTACGGTTCCCACCCAACGGGTGAGGATCCAAAACAACACGAACAATGGCTAAAGTCGAAAAGAAAAAGAAAAAGAATGTACTCGTTGAGTCAGTGGGCCAAGCTCACGTTCAATCGACATTCAACAACATCATCATCAGCCTTACGAACAACACAGGACAGGTTATTTCATGGTCCTCTGCTGGAAAAATGGGCTTTAAGGGGTCTAAGAAAAACACTCCTTACGCTGCTCAGCTAGCTGCAGAGCAAGCTTCCAAAGAAGCAATGGATATGGGCCTTCGTAAGGTGAAGGTGTTTGTAAAGGGACCAGGTGCAGGTCGCGAATCAGCAATCCGCACTATCCATAATACGGGTATCGAAGTATTGGAAATCGTGGATATCACGCCAATGCCCCACAACGGATGCCGCCCACCCAAGAAAAGAAGAATCTAATACTACCTCAAGAAATCATTAGCAATGGCCAGATATACAGGACCCAAATCAAAGATTGCGCGTAAGTTCCGTGAACCGATTTTCGGTCCGGACAAAAACTTGGAAAAGCGCAATTATCCGCCGGGACAACACGGACCAAACAGACGTCGCGGTAAGCAATCGGAGTATTCCGTGCAGCTGAACGAGAAGCAAAAAGCGAAATATACTTACGGTATTTTGGAGCGTCAATTCGAGAATCTTTACAAGAAGGCATCGGCTCGTCCGGGAGTTACTGGTGAGATTTTGCTTGCGCTCTGTGAGTCACGATTAGACAACACTGTTTATCGTTTCGGTTTGGCTGCAAGCCGAATGGGGGCACGCCAGTTAGTTGGTCACAGTCACATCACCGTAAATGGTCAGGTGGTAAATATACCGTCGTACCATCTCCGTCCTGGAGATCGTGTAGCTGTGCGTGAGCGTTCAAAGTCTCTGCCTACCATCACCATGGCTTTGGCGAGCCGCAAGAGGTTCGATTGGTTGGATTGGAACGACGCTGACAAACAAGGCGTATATCTCAACCACCCCGAGCGAGTGCAAATCCCTGAAAACATCAAGGAACAGCTCATCGTCGAATTGTATTCTAAGTAATAGTCTTGAACCAAAATAACAACCAAATTATAAATGGCAATCATTGATTTCGTAAAACCAGACAAGGTCGTAATGCTCGACAGCAACGACTTCTCAGGATCATTCGAATTCCGTCCGTTGGAGCCGGGTTTCGGCATCACTATCGGAAACGCTCTTCGCCGCATCCTGCTTTCTTCGTTGGAAGGTTTTGCAATCACCTCGATAAAAGTAGAGGGTGTAGATCATGAGTTCTCTACCGTTAAAGGTGTGGTGGAAGATGTAACAGAAATCATCTTGAACCTCAAGCAAGTTCGTCTTAAGCGCCAGATAGAGGCAACAGACTACGAAAAAGTGAGCATAAATATCTCCGGCCAAGAGCAATTTAAGGCAGGTGATATTAGTAATTTCACTACTGCCTTCCAAGTGCTGAACCCTGACTTAGTGGTTTGTAACATGGATCCAAAGGTGAAATTGAATGTTACAATCACCATCGGAAAAGGTCGCGGCTATCGCCCGGCTGAAGAGAACAAATCGAATAGTGCTCCAATCGGAACTATCGCTATCGATAGCATCTTTACACCGATTCGTAATGTCAAGTTTAGCGTTGAAAACTTCCGCGTTGAACAAAAGACAGACTACGAGAAGTTGTTGGTAGAGATTCAAGGTGACGGAAGCATAACTCCCAAGAACGCTCTTCAAGAAGCTGCTAAGATTTTGATTCATCATTTTATGCTTTTCAGTGATGAGAGAATCACACTTGAGCAGGAAGCGAAGAAAGAAACAGAAGAATTTGACGAAAGCTCGATGCATATGCGTCAGTTGTTGAAGACTAAGTTGGTCGATATGGATCTATCCGTACGCGCTCTCAATTGCTTGAAAGCAGCGGATATTGAAACTCTCGGCGATTTGGTTTCCTTCAACAAAAACGACCTGTTGAAGTTCCGCAACTTCGGTAAGAAGTCGCTAACGGAATTGGAAGAGCTTGTGGAAGGAAAAGGCTTGCAATTCGGAATGAATGTGAGCAAATACAAACTCGACAGAGACTAATTGGTACTTGGTGTTTTAACCAGAGGACTCTTTGGAAGAAAGCACTTAATAAAAAATAATTATTAAAAGAATTTGAAGTAGTTGTAAAAGAATGTGGTCGTGCAATACCCCTGGGGAGGTTGCAGTAGCCAATTGCCAACGCTTCACTACCATCAAACAATTATGAGACACGGAAAAAAAGTCAATCACCTCAGCAGGAAGTCTGAGCACAGAGCTGCGCTTTTGATGAACTTGGCATGTTCACTTATTGAACACAAGAGAATTAACACTACACTGGCCAAAGCGAAAGCATTGCGTGTGTATGTAGAGCCTCTACTTACGAAAAGCAAAACGGACAGCACGCATAGCCGTCGTACAGTATTTAGCTATTTGAAAAACAAAGAGGCCGTAACCGAATTGTTTCGAGAGGTGGCTCCTAAGATTGCTGATCGTCCTGGTGGTTACGTACGTATTATCCGCACAGGGTATCGTCCGGGTGACAACGCTGAGACCGCGATGATTGAACTTGTTGACTTCAACACGCTCTACACGAAGGGAACAGCTGCTGCGGCAACCGATGCAGCTCCTAAGAAGCGCACGCGCAGAAGCTCTGCAAAAAAGGAAGGTGAAGAGGCTGACGGGGCTGCAGAAACTGCTCCTAAAGCAAAAGCACCCCGTAAAAAGCCTGAGCCAAAGGCGGAAGGAGAAGAGAAGCCAAAGGCAACGCGCAAGAAGAAAGGCGAAGAATAATCGCTGGTTCGATAGAAATGAAAAGACCGCTTTGTGCGGTCTTTTTTTGTGTTTGGAAGTTGACTAAAGACACAAAAAAGTCTTATCGAAAAAAAATCCAAACAAGTCACTAATGTATACACGAAATTGTGTTCGTTTCTTTCTTGGTACGAATAATCATATTACCTTTGTTAGGTGATTCGATATTTCTTGAAATAAATTTTCTTCTCTGGGGAATTATGTTATTGAACGCCGAATCCTAAACACATTGTATTTAATCAATCGTTTCCTTATGCACGCTAGAATCCGTTTTTCCACTGCATTATTCTTATCCTGTTTAGTAATTAACCTCTCTGCGCTTGCGCAGACATCCTCAATGCCAGGTTACATTATCGGTGATAATGTCAATATAAGAAGTGGCCACACTACACAGTCTGCTTCTTTGGGTATGCTCAAGAAAGGTCAACCTGTTTATATTATCAGTAGCTTCAGACCATCTGACAATGATAATGAGGCTATTTTACGGGTTAGTACAGATTTTTATGATGAAACATTCGGATACAAACTTTTTTCCCTTCCTAAGGGGAAAGCAGTCGTCGTAAATGGATTGGATGACAATCAGTACCGAATTTCCTTCAGAAATGAAAAGTCGGGTAAAATGGGATTTGCCAAAATTCACACACATCGCCTGGAGTTCATTGGTGGTGAAACTTGGTACTATGTGGAAATAGATCCATTACAGTCAAAGTCATCAACTGTGAAAGTGGCATATGGTGAAGCCATTTCTGGATGGGTGTTCGGGAAATATGTTGCTTACTACTAATTCATGAAATTCTGTCCACTTCTATACCTGATAATTCTGGTGATTGTATCCTGTGAGGTCAATGGCACGGAACAACAATCTTCAGTTTTAAAGATAGCGAACGAAACAAAGGCCTCCAATGAAATCCTTGTTTCCACTCCACCAAACGCTGTCCAGGATAGTCTGATAACCAAAGACTTTCTGCTTGGAAAATTCGACTATCGTAAGCATGAACTTTTTAAGAGAGTTCCTGCAGAGTTAAGCTCGAAAGAATTGTATATTCAACGTGAAGCGTTGGATGCCTTCAGCAAAATGCGTGATTCCGCAGCGACGGAGAAGATTGAATTGAAAATTGTATCCGGCACCAGAAACTTTGAGGAACAGAAACGAATTTGGGAAAACAAGTGGCAAAGGGAAAGGGCTAATTTTCAGACACCGAAAGAAACAGCATTGAAAATTCTAGAGTATTCATCAATGCCTTCCACCTCACGACATCATTGGGGAACCGATATTGATATTAACTCTGTGGAGAGCGCTTACTTCAAAAGTGAAAAGGGTGCCGCAGTGTATTCCTGGTTAATGAAGAATGCAAATCGCTTTGGTTTTTATCAAACCTACACATCAAAAGAAAATGGGCGAACAGGCTACTCTATGGAAGAATGGCATTGGTCTTTTTTACCGCTTGCAGAAAAATATCTCGACCGTTATAACCAGCTCATATTGAGTAGCGATATCACAGGGTTTATGGGATGCGAAACAG
>CAMBPD010000033.1 GCA_945869405.1 Chryseobacterium gleum
TGGAAACAATGCGGAAGGCATTTCAACCATAACCCTGAAAGGCTGACTATCTTTGCCCGATTTTTTTTTGTTAATTACTACACTATGACCCTTGAGCCTCTTGAAATCCTTGATATAAATGAAGGTAAGAAACTTTATGATTATCAGGCTGATGCGCTAGAGAAAATCTTCGGAAGGCTCAAAGAATTCCCGAATAGTTACAACCTCTGTTTTCAGCTTCCAACTGGCGGAGGCAAGACGGTGATTTTTTCGGAAATCGCGCGTCGATACATCAAGCAGACCGGAAAGAAAGTTCTGATTCTTACGCACCGCATCGAATTGCTTGCGCAAACGTCGAAGCACCTCTCCGACATCAATGTGAACAACAAGATTATCGTGAGCAAGGTAAAGGACCTTCCCGATGAGGAGCAGTACATGTGTTTCGTGGCGATGGTTGAAACCTTGAACAATCGACTGCGTGACGATAAAATGGATTTCGATAACCTAGGATTGGTAATTGTCGATGAGGCGCACTACAACTCGTTTCGTAAATTGTTTAAGTGGTTCGAAAACCAGGTCATCCTCGGAGTTACCGCTACACCACTGTCGAGCAATGTCGAATTGCCATTGCACGAAAACTACCGAGAACTTATCGTTGGGGAAAGCATCCCAAGCCTTATCAAAAAAGGTTTCCTTTCCAAAGCCACTACCTACAGTTATGATGTGAGTTTGCACTCTCTGAAAATTGGGATCAATGGTGATTACACAGTGAGCAGTTCGGAGAAGTTGTACGGTAATTTTTTCATGCAAGAAAAATTATTGTATGCATACGAGCAAAAGGCAAAGGGAACCAAGACACTCATCTTCAACAACGGTATCAATACCAGCAAAATAGTCCATCAAATGTTCAAGGATGCGGGCTACGAAGCTCGACATCTCGACAACACACACAGCGAGGTTGAACGCAGAGACATCCTTCATTGGTTTCGCACGGTGCCCAACGCCGTGCTGAGCTCCGTGTCTATTCTAACTACAGGCTTCGATGAACCAACCGTCGAAACCATTATCCTCAACCGCGCCACAAAATCGCTTACTCTTTACCATCAAATGATTGGACGTGGTTCTCGAGTCTTACCCGGTAAAACAGACTTCAACGTGATTGATTTGGGTAACAATGCGCGTCGTTTTGGATTGTGGGAATCGAGTGTCGATTGGCAAGACATTTTCCGCAACCCCGATGCGTACATCGAAGCAATAGTAAGCGACGATCAGATGGAGAAGGAAATGGTGTACGTGATGCCTAGCGAGGTGCGCGAGTTATTCAAGAACTCGGCTTTACTTGACTACGACATCCGCGAGGAATACTCCCGGTTGTTGAGAGATGGTGGTCGCACAAAGAACGCGCTCGATAAGTCCATTCAACAGCACGCAGCTATAATTATTGAAAATGCTAAAGACCATACACGGGCTATTGAGTTGCTGAAAATGCTTGAGCCCGACATAAAAAGTCGCGTGAAGCATTACAGTTATTGCATCAGCAGAAGTACTGAAAACTACTTGCAGTGGATGCGCGATGAATACACGCGAAAACTGCAACAATTGCTACGTATGCACTACGTCTGATCATTTTCTTTGCCGTGTGCAATTCGTTTTGTTTGCCTTACATTCGGTTGTGAAAAGAATTACTTTTGATCAATAAACCGACAAGAAAATGAAAATCAAGACTGACAATATTTTTCAAGTGATTGAATTGGAGTGCACTGCTCAAGAAGTGTACGCTGCGCTCACAGATGCTACGATCATAAGCCGAATCACGAGCATGTCGGCGTCGATGGATACCCATGAGGGTGGAACATTTCACGCTTGGAACAACCAGTGCCATGGATACGTTTTGCACCTGAAGGAAAACACGCGCATCGTGCAAGCATGGCGCCATATCGAGTTTCCGGAAGGCATGTATACGGTGGTGGTTTTTGACATCGAGTCTACCGAAACAGGGTCGCGCGTGAGCTTCAATCACACCGGTGTGCCCGAAGAAGCTTCTGGTTGGCTTACCGAGGCATGGAAAAAGGATTTCTGGACGCCCATCTCAGAGCATTTGGGCGATAAGGTTCTCTCCTGAAAACGTACATTTCACAGAAATAAAAAAAGCCGCGGATGCGGCTTTTTCGTTGTGGTAAAAATTGTTAGTACAATAGACTCTTTTTGGATGCATTTCTCCATCCTGCTTGACTCTCATAATCGACAAAGAAGATCTTTAAATCGGCTTGATTTTCATAGTCTACGAAGAAGATACTCTTCTTTGCTTGGTTTTCGTATTGAGTGAAAAACCATTTGCCCATGTTGTCGACGGCTTGGTTTTCATACTTCACCTTGAAGACTTTTAAATCGGCCTGGCTTTCATATTTAACTACAAAAACCTTTACATCGGCTTGGTTGGCATAGCTCACAGAAAACACTTTTTGTGCCTGAACGGTGTGGGATGCAATCAGCAGAATACTTGCGGTTAGGATGTTTTTCATCGGAGGGAAATTTAAGTGTTGGGTTACATTTTCCATGAGGGTATGCTCTTGCAAGTATAGTGTGAATTGTGGAATACATTAACAACGAGGTTAATTAGGAAGGCTGGCGTAGCATTCGGTCTTCTGAAGCGTATTACATTTACAACCAATCAAACTCTCTTAAATGAAACAAATAGCTACAGTAGTATTGGCCATTGGCCTAGCCACCTTGAAGGCAAGCGCGCAAGCTTTTCCCTATGAGTTTACTGTGCTTAATGACCCTTATTTCGATCTTTCTGCCCCAGTTTCCGTGAATAATGGAGAACTATGGGACGACCCATTCTACCTTACTTCTACCGGGTTCAATGTGCAATTGTTTGAGGTGGTTACAAATGTGCTTGGGGTGCTGAGTCCGGGAGCGCAAGTGGTAAATCTCAACGAGGCGAATCCGGATACGGTTCAGTTGTTATCTCCCTATTATTCAGACATCATGAATGCCAGTGATACCATGGCTGTGAGTCCAATATCGTATCAGGTGGAGGGTCCTCCAGGAAATGGTGTCTTCAAAATGGAGTGGAAAAATGTGGGGTTTTACGGCGAATGGGCCGCAAGCAATAGCTATTTCAACACAACGAATTTTCAATTATGGATCTACCAAAACTCCGGCGTGATTGAATTTCGATACGGTCCAAACACCATCAAGTCTGGCTCATTGATTCACATCTTCTCAACAGGTCCACTGGTGTTCCTCGGCAGAAATGTGGCTTTTGATGGAAGTGGGTGGGAAGGTCTTTGGGCTGTGGGCGGCGACCCACAAAACCCACAAGTTATGGCGGTACCAAGCGGTCAGCAACCCGATTTCACACAGGCTTTGCTCGGTGAGCCCTCAAGCGGAACCGTCTATCGTTTTGCTCCAGTGGTTATAGGTCAACAATATGCAAGAGCGCAACAACACCTTACCCTTTGGCCCACCAATGCATCAGACCAAGTGAGCATAACTACCCAAGCCGGTGAGTCTTATCGTGTGTTGAACGCTCAAGGTGCGATTGTTCTTCAATTTCAAGCAGTCAATGAAACTACTACCCTTGATGTGCAAGCCCTTGCTGCAGGCTTTTATGTGGTTCAAAGCACAGCTGGCAAGACGGCCAAGTTTATAAAGTCATGAGAACATTCGTTGTGCGCATTCTTTCGATGCTCACACTGGCTGGTTTAAGCGGCACTTCGCTTTTCGCTCAGTCGTTGTATTTTCCTCCCAATGGTTCTTCCAACTGGGACACCATAACTCCAGCCTCGCTCGGTTGGTGCAGCGATCGTATCGATAGTTTGAACCACTACTTGGAGTCGAATCAGAGCAAAGCTTTCGTGCTGTTGAAGGATGGTAAAATTGTGGTAGAGTCCTACTACAACAACCATGATGCGGCCGACAGTTGGTACTGGGCATCCGCGGGTAAAACACTCACCGCTTTTATGGTAGGGCAGGCACAAGAGCAAGGCTTCCTATCTATTCACGAGTCTACGTCGAACTATTTGGGCGAGGGTTGGACTAGCTGCACTGCGGAGCAAGAACAAGCCATCACCTTGCGCAATCAACTCACGATGACCACTGGTTTAGATGATGGTGTGAGCAATGATGATTGCACACTTAATAGTTGCCTTGAATACCTTGCAGACACTAGCTCGCGTTGGGCCTATCACAATGCACCTTACACACTTTTGGATAGTGTTATGCAGCTCGCTACAGGCATGTCGCTCAATGCCTGGTGTTTTCAAGAAGTCGCTCAACCCATCGGTATGCAAGGGCTTTGGCTCAACTTAGAATATAACAATGTTTACTTCTCGAACGCCCGTTCTATGGCTCGCTTCGGACTGCTGCTGCTGGCTGAAGGCGTTTGGGACGGTAATGATTTACTGTCGGATGATCAGTATTTCTATGCAATGACACATACCTCGCAGCCAATCAATGAAGGGTATGGATACTTAACCTGGATCAACAACACAGAATCATTTATGTTTCCAGAAACGCAAATCGTCTTTCCTGGAAATTTTGCACCTGATGCACCTTTGGATATGATTGCAGCAATCGGTCGCGACGGACAATATATATGCGTAGTTCCATCGCAACAGTTGGTTTGGATACGCATGGGGGAGAACCCAGAGCAATTGGATGTGCCCATTATTATGATTAATGAGATCTGGCAATACATTCAGGCGTTGCCTTGTGCCCCAATGGGTAATGAGCATGCATCAAGCGCGGTTGCGAAGGTGTTTCCCAACCCCGCCAATGAATCTTGGAATGTGCAATGCAACGAGCTTGTGAAGGAGTGGCAACTGCTCGACGCAATGGGCAGAGAGTTAACACAGAATCATGCTTCTGTCGTGAACCAATTCGTCATAGACGCAAGCGATTATTCCAACGGAAGTTACCTTCTCAAACTGTTGTATGCAAACGGACGAATGAGCTTTCAGCAACTGTTCAAACAATAAAAAAAAATACCCCGACTCAAACAGATGAGTCGGGGTATTTTTTTTCATTCAATCTTCCGTATTAATCGCAATTGATAAAGCTGAACGACTGTGTCGGTGGGGAGGTTGCATACGTGAAGCCCGGCTTCAGTATGTAGTACTTCAACTTGTTGAAGGCGAAGGCCTCGGGCAAAACACCTGCCTCATCAAAAAAGTCGGATGGTATGATCGTCAAACGGAACTTGCCGTCGCCGATGTATTTCATTTTCAATTGCGGAAGTGTGGCAACGATGGAGGCATCAGCGTAGTTGTAGGCAACAAAGGTGCTCTGTTCGGCGCGCAGAAATAGATAGCAGTCGTCTTCACCGAGGTTTTGCAATTCGGGTGTGGTCTCTTGGGTGTTGTCGTAGGTGATAGAAACGTAGTCGTCTGTCTTGGCCAATTCCGGGAAAACACAATACAACTCATCACACAACTTAGGGATAATGTTGATGCTTAAGTCTTCCGTTTTCGCTTCATAATCTCCATACTCGCCTGCGTATGCGTTGCCACTTTTCAATTTGGCCAAGCAAGAAATTCCATTGGTAAAAAAGGTGGTCGCATCCACTCCGTAAAAAATGGTTGGTTTAAAACGGATACTGTACAGTTTATCGCTCACTTTAGTCAATGCCATGTCACTGTTTGAATTGGTCCATTCACCATTTCCTATCACAGGGCCCGCCGGCTGCCAGGTCCATAGGTAAACGGTGTCCTCCGGATGGTCGGTAAGCATGGCGTTCAAACCGCCGTTCTGTGTGCCATCTGTTGTTTGAGCAATATTGATATACAGCGTGATGGTGTCATTTTTACCCGTAGGCGAGGGCTGTATGTATGCGGCCTGAGAAAAAGCGGTGGTGCTTAGGGCCAATGCGATAAAAAAGGAAAGTATCTTTTTCATGGTTTACGGGTTCAAGCGGTTAAAGGTGAACGTGTAAATAGCCGTTGTCGTGCGGCTGCCGTCTGCGGCTTCGCAGTAGTTTTCGAGTTCAATGTTGAGTTGGCTATCCGACGGACGCACAACACCACCAAGCAAGGTTTGCAGCGTATCCGTTGGCGTATAGAGATACAAGTAAGTGGGGTACTCAGCATTGTCGAACGCCCAACGTCCGCCGCTGCCAAAGTAGTTTTTACCCGGCCCCGCTGCCACGCTGTAGGTCATCGAGTCACTGTTGAACGTTACGCGGTAAGGCACTTGTCCATCCATGATGTAAAATTCACTCAAGTCGCGTTCCTCGCGTATGGGATTGTTCGGGTCTTGTTGTTTGAACGATGCGATTTCCCAGGTGCCTGCCATGCCTTCGAGCTTGTTGGCAGGAGAACCCAATTCACCATTAGTATCGGGCTTGCACGCAGCAAATGCAAGTGCTATTCCCGTGGCAAGTATGAATATCTTTTTCATGTTTCGAAATTCGGTGTTATTGGGTTAGTTGCAGCCGCCCTCAGGATTTAATTCAAACCCGATAACGGTCGACTCGGCGTTGGGAAACTGAATGGCCATCCCAGGGCAATCGTATGGAGCATCGCGGATGATGATGTTTTCACCCATTACTCCATAACGGCGAAGTTGCTCGGTGTACTTCCCTTCTCCAATGAGCTCGATGCGGTATTGGCGGCGAGCTTCTGAGATAATCTCTTCGGCTGTAGCACCAGAGGCTAGCTCGTAACCGGGAGGATACGCTCGGTTTATGATTTTGTTGATGTCTTCTCGCGCCGTGTTCAAGTCGCCTCCATTTTCTGCGATTGCTTCAGCACGCACCAAGTGCAATTCGGTAAGGTGTACAATCGGAACGCTGTAGATTTGATTGGTGTAAAACTTCTTGAGGAACGCCCTGTTGTTTTCAAATGCAAACCATTCTAGAATGCGTTTGTCTGCCGCGTTAAGGTTGATGAAGTCTTGAAAATTCTGACTGATCATCAACTCCGCAATGCCGTTGTTGATTTGGTAGTTGCTAACGAATGATCCGCAACGACGGTCTTGAGCCAATGAACCTCCATCGATAGAGTAAAGGGTCGATACCGTTCCAAAAACAAACTCTCCGGTGGTATTGTTGCCTTCGCTTATTTCTGGGTAACGATCAAGGGTTTCCACGTCGAAAGTGTACAATGCCGAGTTTATAACCTCACTGCTGTACTGAATGGTTTGTGCCCATTCCTGCTTGAGGAAATGAAAGGATGCCAGCACACCGGCGGCAGCCATTTTACTAGCATAGATGCCATTCGTTTCTGGAAGGTTGTCGTGCGCAAATTCCAAATCAGCTTGTATAAAATCATACACTTCTTGCACTGTGTTGCGCAACAGCGGGTCGGCTGCCGCTTTGTCGCGAATAGGAACACCTGCATGGGTGTTGCCTGGTGTCCATCCGTAGGGCTGTGCCCAAAGTTTTACGGCAGCCCAATGGCAGAAGCCACGCAGGAAGCGGGCCTCCGCAATGAGGCGTTCTTTTTCTCCCGGGTTGAAGTTGGGTATCACATCGATGTTGTCGAGCAACGTATTGCAACGCCATACCACCGTAAACAAATCTTGGTACACCTTGTTGGTAGTACCGTTGAAGAAAGTGGTCTGGCGCGCATATACCGAGCGCAGATCATTGTTGGTGTTGGGCTGGTTGAGGTTGTCGCTCAACAATTCCGAGATGTTTTGTATGCGGCCGTCGTACAAGTTGGCCAGAGCGTCGTAACAGCTGTTCAACGTTTCTTGGGCGTCGTCGGCCGTGTTGAACAGGTCTTCGCGCAAATTACCTGTTGGCGGTTGATCGAGCCACTTCTTGCACGAAACCAAAGGAAGCGTAAAACACAGGGCCAGAATGATAAGCTTTTTCATGTTCTTGGTGGGTACTAGAAGTTAGCGGTTAGGGTAGCGAAGTAACTTTTCTCTTGCGGTGGCGTGAGGTAGGTCGTGTTCGGACTGAGGTTGCGGTCTTGCGCATTTTCAAAGTCGCGAACCAACTCGGGGTCGAGGCCTACGAAGTTGGTGAGCACAAACAAGTTGGAGGCAGCCACCTGTACAGTTAGGTTACGCAGTGGGCTACTTTCCTTCATCTTAAAGTTGTATGCCAAACTGATGTTTTTCAAGCGCAAGTAATCGGCGTCGTAGATGAATAGGGTGGTGTTCCACCACGGGTTACCCGATTGCAATCCATACGTGTTTTCCTGCAGCGTCTGGACGGGGAATTGTGCATCGTCGCCGGGCTCTTGCCAACGGTCGAATTTGTCGGTGCGCATATTCCAATCGGTTGTTACACCCAACTGACGCTTGCCCGAAGAGTCGAAAATTTTGGACCCTAGACTGTACGTCATAAATACGCTCAATGTCCAACCACTATAGCTAAAGCTATTGGTAATACCGCCATAGCCCTTCGGCAAACCCGCACCTGCATATTGTCGGTTGCTAAGATTGTATTCGTAGGTTATGTTGCCCTGCAAATCATAATACATGGGCTTGCCATTCGTTGGGTCGATACCGGCAAAAGGCACCAGGAAGTATGAACCTACAGGCTTGCCTATTTGCACACGAGAGTCGTTCGTTCCGCCGCTCAGTGCATCCGGGGTGAAATCACCAATGCTGATTACCTCGTTCACATTGCGGGAAATATTGAAATCCGTTACCCATTGCAATTTTGATTTTGGTCCGAGGTTGTTCGACTTGATGCTAAACTCAACGCCTTGGTTGAGAATTTCACCGGCATTTGCCCACACACTAGAAAAGCCTGTGCTGGTCTGCACGTTGTATTGCAACAACACATCGCTGGTGCGTTTGCTGTAGGCTGAAATGGTGCCGTGAATGCGGTCGTTCCAAAGGCCATATTCCAATGACGCATCCAATATCATAGAGGTTTCCCACTTCAGATTTGGATTGCCCAGTTGTGTTTGAAAACGTATTGGATTACCAAAGTAACCGCCCGAGCCTTGGTCCCACGTTTCGTATTGCGCAGTGCGCGGTATATCGGCATTGCCCGTGATGCCCCAGCTGCCGCGGAGTTTGAGGAAGTTGATGACTTTGTTGTCTTTCAAGAAGTTTTCCTCGCTGGCGATCCATCCCACCGAGGCAGAAGGGAAGTTACCCCAACGGCTTTCTGTTCCAAACTTTGACGATGCATCGGCGCGCGACACCAGTTGGAAGTAATACTTGTCGGCAATAGAATAGTTGAAGCGCCCGAAGAAGCTTATAAAGGTTGTTACCTCAGAATAGGCATTGCCATATTGAGGTGTGATAGAGTCTGTGTCTAGCTCTTCGGCGGTTGGCAGTGCGGCAAGCCCTGGATAGCGCACTTGCGAGTAGCCGCGTGTAGTCGATTTTTGCACCTCGCTGCCCGCCATGAAAGTAACACGGTGGTCCTTTTTGTAGGTGCGGTTGTAATTTACCGTTCCATTGGAGTTCCAATTGGTTACCCAACTTGGGAATTTCTCAGCATAATCTTGTGTTTGCCCAACATTTACGCCAAGGGGCAAGTACTTCATTTCAACTTGATCGAGGTAGTCTAACGATGCGGTAGCGCGCGCCGACCAGTGGTCGTTGATGAGGTAGGTGAGGGAATGGTTGGTAAGCGCTCGCTTCTCGAAGTTCACCCATTGGCGTTGCTCACGGTAGGCGATGGGGTTGGAGTACCCACCATTCCACATGAAGTATTTACCTGAAGTGTCGTAAACAGGGTAGTAGGGCAGTGCGGTCGACATGGCTTCACCAATACCGCCACTCCATGCAGCATCCACCCGGTTATTCACGCTTTGGGTGAATGAGCCACCTAAATTGTATAGGAGTTTGTTGGTAATGTTGAAGTCGACATTTACACGCGCGCTGTTGCGCACAAAACGATTGCCTATAATGTAAGAGCCGTTGTCGTCGTTGCTCAAACTTGCATAAAGCTTCGTTTTATTCTTCACGTAGTTGATGCCGATGTTGTACGATTGCTTGATGCCCACACCCGTCAATTGGTCGAACCAATTGGTATTGGTCTGTTGCGCCTCTTTGTATTTCTGCTCGCGAATCTCGGGCGAGTCTAAGGCCCCGGAAAGTGAGGGCAACCAAGTGTATCCTGTGCCACCATCGTTTTCCCATGCCTCTTGGCGCATTTGCAAGTACTCGTCAGTATTCATCATGTTGGGTCTTGCAGCTGCTTCAGAGGTTCCTACCCGCACGTTTAAATCAAGACTCAATCCCTGCTTTTTTCCTCGCTTGGTGGAAATGAGAATAACCCCGTTGGCACCACGCGATCCATATATACCCGTGGCTGCAGCATCTTTCAATACCTCTATGCTCTCAATGTCGTTTGGATTCAAAAACGTGAGTGGGTTGGAGTTCATCGCTCCCGAGTTGCCGCGCAGAAAAGGGTTTTGGGTAATGGGTATCCCATCCACCACATACAAGGGGTCGCCACCGGCCGAAATGGAACTTATGCCACGAATGCGCACCAACGAGCCAGAACCCGCAAGGCCAGAACCTTGCGACACTTGGATACCCGCTCCACGACCTTGCAGTGCGGCCTCGAAACTAGGCACCGGCACTTGGGTTAGTTCCTTGCCTTCGATGCGTGTGATAGATCCGGTTACATCGCGCTTGCGCTGCACACCATAGCCAACCACAACCACTTCTTCTGTCATCTTTTCATCTTCCTGCAACGTGATGTTCACAGCCAGTTTCTGGCCTTCGGTGAGATTGATTTCCTTCGATTGATTCAAGTAGCCAATCAATACAAACTCAAGCACGTGCTTGCCAGCAGGCAAATTCAACGTGTAATTGCCATCGATGTCGGTGGCCACACCATTGCCACTTTGCTGGTCTTTGACCACTACACCAGGCAAGGTTTGGTTGGCTGGGTCGTATACTTTGCCGCTTACCGTTTGTGCGAAGCTTGTTGCAGAAAACAACAGCGTTGCAATAAGGGAAAACGATGAGTAGAGTTTCTTCATCGCAATGATTTGTTTGGGACGTTGGTTAATGAGTGGGTCAAACATAAAACAAAACGGGTAAGTGTGGAATCTACACTTACCCGTTTTCTTTATTTGCTGATAATCAGCGGATGTGTCGTGTTGTAGTGCTCGCCTTGTACGCGCACCAAATAGGTGCCGGCGCCAATGTGGCTGCTGTTCCAGTCGATGGTTTGAATGCCTGCAGCCATGTTGCGCGTTTCGATCTGCTCAACGACACGGCCCGAAAGGTCGAGTAGGTCGATGGTAATACGCTGGGGAGCATCATTGTGGAAACCAATACTAACACGGTCGCTAGCGGGGTTTGGATAAACCATGAATTCAAACCCGAACATTTCCATGGCGTCCGATACGTTCAGCGCAGTGTCTGGAGCGAATATCGGCTGGTCGAAATAGACGTGGTATTCTCCTGGCTGAAAATTCATGGATGCAGCAAGATCATTGGCCTCTATCGATGTACCGGCAAAGAAATCGTACCAGGTGCCGGTATGTTGAAAGCCAGGCACCATATCGATGGGCACTACATTGAAGTTGCCAACGATAGTAGCATTCAACGATGCAGTGTTGAGGTGCAATCGCTTGCCCAATCCGGCCAAATCAATATCAAAATCGGTTGTGGAGAAAATGGGGTTGGTCTTCTTAATGGCATTCAGAGCGCTCACCACTTTATAAACTTTGTAACGCTCGGCCACCTCACGGTAATCCCAACGAACGGGCTTGGCCGTTGTGCGGCAGTCGGCGTTTATGGTTCCATCCGCACAATAGTTGATCGAATAGTCGTATCCCAATTCACCAAATTGCCACATCATTTTAGGGCCAGGAATGGGTATGAGGAAGGTGTGCGCCAACTCTTGGCGTTGCAGAGCCGTGCTAAGATTTTGAATGTCATACGCACCGTTGCTGTTTCCAAAGTTTAGGTTTTTAAACATCAGACGCTCTTCGTCGTGGCTCTCGCCGTAGCTCACCAAGCGAGGTTGGTTCCACCCGCGTGAGGTGTAAACACCCCAACTCAAATTTGAATTTGAATTGAAGCCCATGCTGGCTTGCTCGTATTCCGTGGTCATTTTGCCCCACAACATCATGCCCGAATTGGCAAGAGCTGTTTCCTCACTGTTGTCGGCCAAGTGCTCAAGTATCATATACGCTCCCGGCTCATGCGATTGAATGTCGGTATAATAATCGTTGAGAATGTTCACGCGACTTTGGTCATATGCACTCCAAGCGCCAATGTTGCCCAACGTGTTATTTTGAGTGAGACCTTTCGAAAGGTCTAGTCGGTAACCGTCCACGTGGTACTCTTCGATCCAATGGCGCATCATGCGCTTGAAGAAATTTCGTGTAAGTGTACTTTCATGGTTGAAGTCATAGCCAACATTGAAATCATGTCGAGGTGTTTCGTTGAACCACGGGTTTTCGGCCGTAGGCTGGCCATACTCACCGGCTTCTGGGTTAAAATACATGCGCACCATCGGGTTTTGTCCGAAGGCATGGTTCACTACAATATCCATAAGCACCGCAATACCCCGCGAATGGCAATCGTTTACAAAATTCTTGAAGGAGTCTTTTGTGCCATAGGCTTTGTCTAAGGCAAAGAAAAAGGAGGTGTTGTAGCCCCAACTGTCGTTTCCTTCAAACTCGTTGATGGGCATAAGCTCTATAGCACTCACCCCTAAGCGCGCCAAATAATCGAGTGTGTCTGTGAGTGCCTGGTAGTTGCGTGCCGAAACAAAATCGCGCACATGAAGCTCATACACTACAAGGCGTTCAGCCGGTGGTCGAGTATACGAGTCGTCTGTCCAGTTGTAATCAGTTTCGTTGATGCGGAAGGTGGACGCAATTTGTGTCGTGCTGCAACGAGGGTAAATCGGTATGTTGGGAAACGTGGAAGTAGGAATCCAGGAATCGTTCCAGGGGTCGAGCACCATTTCAGTGTACGGATCAGCTATGCGCATATCTTGCAAGTCGACGCTGTATTGAAAGGAGTAGGTGGTGTTGGGGTCAAGGCCGGGAATGTCGAGCCAAAACTTCTCGCCGTCGGGGGTTCGGTTCATCAAATACGCGGCATTGAATTGCCAATTGTTGAAGTCGCCCAGCACATAAACAAAGTCTTTGTTGGGTGCATGCAACTGCAAGCGCACAGTGCTGTTGTCCACAATGGTTATACCGTCTTGCGTGCCCATCGGTGCTACTAGCACAGTAGGTTGCGGGTTGATGTTGATCAAGATGGTTTCACTAGCTGTGTTGGTTCCGTCAGTGGCAGTAAGCTCAATATCGTAGCCTCCATTGGTGGCTTCATTGAAGGTGTAGTCAAGCTCCGTAGCGTTTTCTGCTGTGGCTACCACTGTGCCGTTGATGGTGAGCGTGAGGGTTGCGGGCGATGAAGACGCGCACTGAAGGGGAATGTTCTCGTTCACGTTTGCGTTCACTATTTGCTGAAAGGGTTGGAGTATGCCTGCATGAAAGCCCGGTTCATATAGGTCTAAGTAAATATCCGAGCCATCTTCGTTGCGCCCAACGAGTGAGCCGCTGGCGTTGCGGAATACGAACATCAGTCGGGCTACATCGGTGCCCGATGGCATCTCGTCGTAGAATGAAGAGGGTTGTATTTGGATGCTGTGCATGTTGTTGCCAAGCGGTGAAAGCAAGAGCGAACTGTTGGCTGTGCCCCATACATTGTCTGGCCCTTTAACGTATTGCCAGTTATTCACGCAATTGTCTACGTCTTGCTGAATCACAATGCCCGTGTGGGCATACAGCGGTATAACGTTATTCAACTCGGCGTTGCCCGACGAGGCCATGTACGTAATCGTGATAACGTCGGTTTGGGTAGGGAAGGGTGGGTTCGTAGTCAGTATTTGTCCGCACAATTGAGCAGTGGCCAACAGTGCGGCCGACGAGAATAGAATTGTTTTCATGGCAAGCGATCTGGTTATAAGTCCCAAATATAGTCAAGGTGTATTCTGTACACTTACTGTTTTTTTGGGCAAGCGAAAATTAAGAAGAACTCGAGGTCAAAACCTTGAACATCGATTGCGGCCCTTGAGTTTTTTTGCAGTTCGTCACACGCACACTCATGTTCAACGTAGCACGATTCATCTCGCGTTTTGCGTAAAAAAAAACTCTGCGTCTCCAGCACCCTTAGTGGTCGAAACCACCAAGAGCGCTCGAAACGCAGAGTTCAATGAATTATTCGAAACAGCTTACTGGTTTTGGAACTGCTTAGCATTACGTTTGCGCTCGCCCTCGTTGAGGTACACCTTGCGCAAACGGATGCTCTTTGGCGTAACTTCCACATATTCGTCTGCACCGATGTATTCCAAGGCTTCTTCTAGAGTGAAACGTATTGGCGGAGCCATTACGGTCTTTGCGTCTGTGCCCGAAGCGCGCATGTTGGTGAGCTGCTTTGTTTTGGTCACGTTCACCACCAAGTCATTGTCGCGTGAGTGCTCACCGATTACCTGACCTTCATAAACCTCATCCATTGATTCCACGAAGAACTTTCCGCGGTCTTGTAGGTTTGAAATACTATAAGCAACAGCGTTTCCATGTTCCATACAAATAAGCGAACCGTTCAAACGACCTGGAATTTCGCCTCTCATCGGCTGGTATTCTTTGAAACGGTGCGACATGATGGCTTCACCTTGTGTTGCAGTTAGCATGTAACTGCGCAACCCGATGATACCACGAGAAGGAATCTCAAACTCAAGTATTGTGCGGTCGCCCTTTGGCTCTAGGTTTTTCATTTCTCCTTTGCGCTTTGTAACCGCTTCGATGGCAGTGCCCGTCATTGAGGTTGGTAGGTCGACGGTCAATTCTTCGATTGGCTCGTTTTTCTGGCCATCAACTTCTTTGATCAACACACGTGGCTGACCAATCTGCAGCTCATATCCTTCGCGACGCATAGTCTCTATGAGAACCGACAAGTGAAGTACGCCGCGGCCAAATACCATGAAGCGATCTGCTTTGTCAGTTTCTTGTACACGCAATGCGAGGTTCTTTTCCAACTCTTTTTCCAAACGCTCTTTGATGTGACGGCTCGTCACAAACTTACCTTCTTTACCGAAAAATGGTGAGTCGTTGATAGTGAAGAGCATGCTCATGGTAGGCTCGTCAACGGCAATCGTTGGCAATGCTTCTGGGTTTTCGTAGTCTGTGAAAGTGTCGCCAATGTCAAAGTCTTCAATTCCATTGATAGCGCAGATGTCGCCAGAGACAACGCTTTCCACTTTGCGTTTGCCCAAACCTTCAAATACGTAGAGTTCTTTGATGCGGCCTTTCAAAATACGTCCGTCGCGTTTTACGAGTGACACTTGCATACCTGCGTTCAACTGTCCGCGGTGCAGCTTACCGATCGCCATGCGGCCCGTGTAGGCTGAGTAATCCAGAGAGGTCACCAACATCTGTGGGGTACCTTCCAGCTTCAACGGACCAGGGATGTGCTCAAGCACAAGGTCGAGGAGGGGCTCTATATTATCTGTTTTCACCTTCCAGTCCAAACTCATCCAGCCGTGTTTGGCAGCGCCATACGCCGTTGGGAAGTCGAGCTGATCTTCGGTAGCACCCAAGTTGAACATCAAGTCGAATACGGCTTCATGAACTTCTTCGGGAGTGCAGTTTTCTTTATCTACTTTGTTGATTACCACAATAGGCTTCAATCCAAGTTGAATAGCTTTTTGCAATACAAAACGTGTTTGTGGCATCGGGCCTTCGAAGGCATCTACCAAAAGCAATACACCTTCGGCCATATTCAATACACGCTCTACCTCACCGCCGAAGTCACTGTGGCCCGGTGTATCGATGATGTTGATTTTGTTTCCTTTGTATTGTATGGAAACGTTTTTCGCCAAAATGGTGATACCTCGCTCGCGCTCGAGATCGTTATTATCGAGAATGAGATCGCCCGTTTGCTCGTTTTCACGGAAAAGCATAGCAGCGTGAAGCATCTTGTCTACAAGTGTCGTTTTGCCGTGGTCAACGTGAGCGATGATGGCGATATTCCTAATATTTTGCATGTGAGGGATTTAAAATCGGGTGCAAAAGTACATCGAGAAGTGCCATTTTCGACGGTGAATGTTTTATACAAGCGAGGGTCGAGCTGCAACCCTTCGCTATTCGTCTTTTTTAGAATGGAAAACCAATCCCCAGATTGAAGACTGAGCTGTTGCGCAATTTCAGACGATCAACAGCATTGCCGGTGGATGCAAGGTAGGCGAGATACTCATCCTTGGGTTGCCACATCCAACGTTCCCCCTGCACTTTGGCAGGGTCTTTCAACTGGACTCCCACATCGAGTCGCACCAGGAAGAAGTCAAAGTCGATGCGTAATCCAAAGCCGCCGCCTATGGCTACTTCACTTAAAAATCGGTCGGCTTTGAACTCTGCTCCCTGGCGGTTGCTGTCTTTGTTGAGTAGCCAGATGTTGCCGGCATCTACGAAGAAGGCCCAGTTGAGGAGCGGCGTGAACTTAAATCTGTATTCGAAATTGCCTTCGAGTTTTATTTCTCCGATGTTGTTGAAGGTCTGAGGCAATAGCGCATCGCGCGATGAGCCCGGACCCAAAGTGCGCGCTTGCCATGCGCGAAGCCCGTTGGCTCCGCCGCTGAAAAAACTTTTCTCGAAAGGCAACGTGATAGCGTTTTTACGCGGAATACCAACGCCACCATAACCGCGAAGCACAAATGTATTTCGGTTGTTCACATTACTGTAAAAACGAAAATCGCCCTCGCCTCTGAGGTATTGCGCGAAACGAATTCCGTAGATGCGTTGGCTGTCTAAACTATCCACCGGCTGGTCGGTGGCATCCATAAAGCCATTGAGCATGTTGCCTGCAGCACTCCCGCCAATTCGCAAGTACATATAGCGCGGTTGGTACTTCGCTTTCTGCGTGTTTAGTGTATATACAGCATTGGTTGCGAGTATGAGATGGTCTTGATAGCTATTCTCCAAAAACGCGTCGTTCAAACGATCTAAAAAGTCCTGGAAGTCTTGAGATTTTGCAATTTTGATGATGCTGAACTCAACTACATCCAAAGAAATACGCGACACAGCGTCGGGGTTTTCAATCCAGTTATAGGAATAACGCACCTGTGAAAGTGTGCGCTCATAATCGGGTCTGCGTTGGTAGTTGAAGGTGGCACTCAATGCCGTCTGTGGCTCGCTGCTTTGTGCCGTAAAATCGCAGCCAAAGGGCCACAGGCGAGGAACGCGGTAGGTGATTTCTGGACCAATCTCGAAGGTGTTTAAACGAAAGTTCTGTTGCAATTGCTGCGTGGCGTTCTCGTTGTAGCTGTTGGAGAAAGCCAAGTTTTGCGACGCCTCCACACCCGCCACGATGTTGAAGTCTAACGCTTCTGCGCCACCAAAAAGATTGCGATGTGTATAGTTTAGGTTGCCGTAAATACCCATGTTTCCGCTGCGGTTGGTAACGTGCGGATAGAAATTGAACGACTGCTTTTCCGCAGGTGTGAGGCGCACATGCGTGTCTAGAATGTGGATGCGCTCATTCAACGCAGTTTCGCGTGGAATAAGCTGTATGGTGGTCGATTTGAAAACTCCCATTTGGGAAAATCGCTTGTAGGTGCGGTCAATACGACTGCGCTGGTACATATCGCCGGTGCGGTAACTCTGAGCGCATGAAATGATTTCTGCGTCTAGATCGGGCACACCATAATAAAGAATTTTAACGCCATCATAGGAAAGAGTATCCGTGGGGGCATACTCCGTGTTGGAAACGTCGAAGTGTGTATGCACGATGATATCACCAATGAAGTATTTTTTGTGCGGCACCGATACAAGGCTGTCTGCATACTCCTTGGATGGCACCTGGGGTTGTTCGATGCGCAAGGTGATGTTCACTTTGAAGCCTCCAACGGTAGTATCGGCATCGAATAGAACGTATTCTTTGTTGAAGTCGTAGTAGCCTTTTTCGTTAAAGAAGTTGGCTATCGCCTCACGCTCGGCATCGAGCACCGATACTTCGAATAGTTGTAGCGAATCGATGACGGATAGTTTTCGCAATTGTTCGATGCTCTTTGCCAACTCACTATCGGAAATGACGTAGTTAACCTGTTGAATGCGATAGGGTTTCCCAGGGTATACGTTGAAGTTGACGTGGCATTTTATGCTGTCTGCGTCGTAGATAGCCTCTGCTTGCACGCGCGAACGGAAATACCCTTTTTTCTGAAGGAATATATTCATCTGTTCGGCACTCTTGCGCATTTTTACCGTATCCAACAGCGCGGTTTCCTCTCCCACGGTGTATGCCCAAAACATGCGCCAGCTCTTGCACGTTTCCTCCGTTTTGCCTTGTAAAGCTAGGCGGTCATTTTTCTTTTTGCAGCGTTCTGCAGCTCGTTTTTCGCTATCAGAAAGTTTGTTCTTGTTTACCAAAAGATACATGGTGTGGTTGAATCGAAACCAAAGGATGCGTTGGTTGGGCTTCAAACGTGAGTAGGAGAGTAGTTCGTCGGAGGGAATGCTGAACTCCAGCATTGGCGCCACAGGAAGTGCATTTACATCGAATGGTAGTTTGATCGCTTTTTCAGTGTGCACCACCACATCTTGCCTGCGCAAAAAAGCCTTGCCCTCCGGTACATTTCGCATGCGCGCACAACTCGCCGCAAAAACGGCAAGCGACAACCAAAACCAGGCTATGTTCAACAGCTTGAAGCTCCTCATTATCTTGCAGCGCAATTTTGCTCATAAAACGGCACTTCCGTCACTTACTGCTAAAAAAATCATCGGTTGAAAAAGGATATCAAATGGGTTCGCTCACTCCAGCAAAAGAAGTTTCGCAACGAGAGCGGTTGTTTTGTGGTGGAGGGACTTAAAGGTGTAGAGGAAGGTTTGAAGTCGCGCTTTCGGTTGCATTCATTGTATACTTCCGACCCCGATTGGGCTGCCACTCAGGCGCACGTGCTGTTGGTTGCGCCTCGTGAGTTGGAGCAGATGAGCACCCTCAGTTCGCCTTCGCCTTTTCTAGCAGTGTTTCATCAATCAACACCTGCATTGGAATGGCAACAAGAACCGTGTGTGCTAGTGCTGGATGGTATAGCTGACCCAGGCAATATGGGAACCATCCTGCGCACGGCTGAGTGGTTTGGCATTCACACCATTTTGTGCACGCCCGACTGCGTCGAAACCTTCAACCCGAAGGTGGTGCAGGCCACGATGGGTAGCGTGTTTCGCATGCAGGTGCTTATGCTTGGCGAGTCGGAAATGCAGCAGGTGTTAAAACAAAACGATTATTATGTTGCAGCAGCAGACCTCCGCGGGACCAGTGTTTACCAATTCGATTTTAAGCAGAAGTTAGCCATCATAATAGGCAGCGAAAGCCACGGTATACGACCTGCTATGCGCTCTATGGTCGATGAGTTTGTGACAATTCCGGGAGGCGGATCGGCTGAGTCGCTCAATGCCTCGGTAGCGGCTACGGTGTTTATGAGTCAATGGCGCTGCAGTAATGACTAGTGACAAATGCACAGCACACTACTCATTCGTCACTAGTCACTAGTCATTTGTCATTAGTCATTCCCGAAGGGATTTCCATCCAATGTGTCACATCTTTGAAAAAGTGATTGCTGTTGCCTTCGCCTTGCCAGAAATGCGGGCCGTGCTTGGCGCACTTCTCGCTGC
>CAMBPD010000034.1 GCA_945869405.1 Chryseobacterium gleum
GCGGCCAAATAAGTGGGTATAGATTTCGATGTTGAAATGGAGAAGATGTTGAGTGCTGTTTGGTAAATATTTTCCGCTTGTGCCAGAGCCGCATTGCGGTTGTAGCCCACAATTTCCCAGTAGCAATTGATGATTCCTCCGGCATTCACCAAGTAGTCTGGAGCGTAAAGAATTCCGCGTTTCAGCACTTCAGCACCGTGTACCTTTTCGTCTTTCAGTTGGTTGTTGGCAGCGCCGCAAATAATGCTGCATTTTAGTTGTTCAAGGGTGTCGTCGTTGATTGTAGCGCCCAATGCACATGGACTGTAAATGTCCATTTCAACATCATACACCTCTTTTGCTCCGATGGCTTTTACTCCATATTTTTTTACTACCGCACTCACGCGGTCGTCGTAAATATCACAAATGGTGACGTCGGCACCTTCCTTCACCAAGTGCTCCACGAGGTATTCGCCCACATGACCCACTCCTTGTACAACCACCTTCTTCCCACTGAGCGAATCGTTTCCGCTTAGTTCCTTTTGGCTTGCCTTCATTCCCATATACACTCCGAAGGCGGTTACTGGACTGGGGTCTCCACTTCCCCCGAGGTATTCCGGAAGACCCACCACATGCTTTGTTTCTAAACGCACGTGTTCCATGTCGCGGGTGGAAATGCCGACATCTTCTGCTGTGATGTATTTCCCACCGCAACTATTTACAAATTTGCCAAATCGACGCATCAGTGCCTCGCTTTTTTGGGTGCGCGCATCGCCAATGATTACGGCCTTACCTCCGCCGATGTTCAACCCGGCCAGTGCGTTTTTGTAGGTCATCCCGCGCGACAAACGAAGGGCGTCCGTGACGGCATCCTCTTCTGAGGCATACGACCACATGCGCGTGCCTCCAACTGCGGGACCTAGGGTAGTGTTGTGAATTGCGATAATTGAACGGAGGCCTGTTTCATTGTCTTGGCAGAATACAAGCTGTTCGTGATTAAAAGTCGCCATACGACTTGTTACAGAGGCATCAGTAACATTAACTGCAGCCTTTTCAATGGTTTCCATCAATAGATATTTTTCATTTTTCAGTTAAAGCAAGACGTTCTCGCCCACCAAAATGCCATTTTAATTCCTTGTCCTATTGGAGTATCTCGTCAATAGCCAGTGCTAATCTCCGATCACGGTCGGTGATAATATCACCTGCATCATGCGTGCTCAACTCTAATCGCACATAGTTGTATACGTTAAACCAAGCAGGGTGATGCCCCATCTTTTCGCTGATAAATGCTACACGTGTCATGAAGGTAAACGCCTCTTGAAAATCCTTGAAGCGAAACTCTCGCACTAGTTTGTTGTCTGTTTCTTTCCACATAACAATCGTGGTTAGTTGTTCGAAGCAAATATACACTTTCAGTATACTTTTCAACTCCCTTCCACCAAAGGTTTTGACCACCGGCACTTCTTATGCCGAAGAATTGACGTTAGCAAATTGTAAAGAACCTCGAAGCGCGGCTCCCACACCAATTTTATCCCCCCAAAACTTACTTACCAAACCAGCCTCTGTCGCCCTTCTTTATGGTGTAAAACCAATCCCAATAACTTAAATGATGGCTTCGTATAAATCCTTTTTTTGCGCCACTCGGAATAAAAAGTCTCCCCCCCTTTTCCTTGTCTAATGCATCTAATCCATGCACCGCGCATTGAGGCGCCACCCCATCTTGCCTACACGTCACATCGGCTCCCTGCTCGTAGCGGTCGCTTCCGTATTGCCAAACCTCTTGAAACTTGTTCCAATCCATGCCCCTCAACCCCGGACACTCCGGCGCAAGTATCAGTGTTTTCCCCAAAACAACATAGGGCTCTACTACCTCTAGAAATCCGAGCGCGTAGGAGTATCCCATGCTATGGCACACCATGTCGAGAGTGTCTCTTCTATCTGCGCGTATATAGCTAGCTATAAATCGCTCTCCGCAACTCCTGCCATTCTCAAAGCGAAGCTGAAACCCTTCTTCATTGGGCTCGTCGTTGAAGCCCCAATTGCTTCGACCCACCCAACCGAAACGTGTAACCAACCATGACCAATAGCTACGTCCCTTGGTTCGATGCATAGAGGTAGACACCGGGTGATGACCATCGATGTAGAGCGGGGTTACAGGCTCAAAACGTGCTATGAGTGTGTCGTCTATATCGAACCAATACCCCGCTGGCGACATACCTCCCGCTGGGGAGACGGCATACACATCGTTGGTTGTAGTAAGCGTGTCGAGGTGCAGGCCTCTGTAACCATTAGAGAAAACAATGTATCTCTGTTGGGCACAAATGGCCATGGGTAGTTGAAAGAACAACACCAAGAAGAAAAAAAGATTATTAGTCATATTGAAAGAATATGCCTTCCGCACAAGCAGTCCACAAGCACGCTCGCAAACCGGATGCCTTCAACCCATTATTGATCCACGTATTGCACGTGTGTATCATACTATACCTACCCTGCGCATCATAGTAGCGATCAAAATCGTAATTCACGCCAGGCATCATGGGCTGCAACATGATTCGCTTCCCATTCCGATCGGCAATGAGTGAACGACTGACGTAGGTGCATAGCCGCATGTATTGGTTATGCGAAAGTTTTAATGAAATAATAGGTCTGTCGGTGGGCACCGTAAAATAATAAGAGGCATGAATACTTGCAGTTCCCAATCCTGCCGCTGCAGCAACAGCTGTGCTCAGGGTAAGGTCGGCCCAAGTTGGCGTATTCATGTAAAAATTCTTGTCGCCCCAACCTATAGCCAACCAAGGCAATGTGGTATCTGGGTTAGCATTGTTGGCATAGGGGAAATCTACACTCCAATCGTACACATCTGTTTTCACTTTCACCAAGAAATCTGTGTGAGGCCCCGATTTAAGCAGGTACACCTCATAGATTGGCTGCTCGTAGGAAGGCATAGTCTCCGCTGATACTGGGATAACTGCACTTATGGCGGCAAATAGCGCATAGCACAGCAATCCATACACAAACGCCATAACAATCCAACGCAACATCGAAAGCACAAAAAGGGCGAATTGAACGAGTTTACTGCGAGATAAATTTGTCATGAGACACTAGCTTTTCGGAGTAGCAAATTAATTCGATGCTGGCAAAAGACAATACATTTTAAATACATTAAGTCACCTTGCACGAGGAGTAAGGATATCGATGAGTGCATCCATACTCCTTATTTCACTAGGGTCATTTCCTGCAAAAGGTAATCAGCTCCGGCATACACATCGATGACCCAAAGCACATAGCGCACATCAACCATAATGTTTCTGCAGATGTCCGGATTGTACATGATGTCGCTCATGGTGCTCTCCCACGAACGATCGAAGTTGATGCCCGTGAGCTCACCCTTTGCGTTCAATGCAGGCGATCCGCTGTTGCCTCCTGTGGTGTGGTTGCTTCCCGTATAGCATACATTCAACTCCCCTCCTGCCCCGTAATCACCGTAGTTGCGGGCCTCTAGTAAGGCTCTTAACTTGGGACTGATGGCAAAGTCAGGGTTGCCAGTATAATATTTCTGCAAAATACCATCGGCCGTGGTGTGTGGCGTGTAATGTTCCCCATCGCGCGGGAAGCTGCCTTCCACCTTGCCGTAGGAAATGCGCAGCGTACTGTTGGCATCGGCCCAATAGTTACCCGGAAACATCTTCATCATGCCTTCGGTGTACTTCTGCATCCAATAGTCGATCTGCTTATTAAGATCGCTTACTTTCGGACGCATTCGGGTGTTGTAATCGTCGAACATCCATACGGCATGCGAATAGAAATAGTCGTTCTTTATCTTTTTCAACATGCTTTTGCTGGGCTTGTCGAGTAGTTTAAACAGCAGGGTTGAGTCACTAAAAATACTTTTGGTATAAAACGAAAGCATATCCGACTCATTGACCGCATTCACCTTATCGGCTTCACCACGCAACACATACTTTCCCTCATACAACGGCTGCAATCTGGCGCAAATAGCCATTTCGGTAGCGAGGTCAAAATCCTTGTAGAACGCCCGTGCACCTTTTTTCAATTCTGCGATCACCGACTCTAGTTTTCCCTTCGCCTGCAACGTATCATAATTCATCACCAATTCTTGGAAGCGGTAGCTGAAATTAAACATTTCCGGACCATAATACATGTACTCCACAAACAACTGCGCTTCAAAATTGAGCGGATTCAATTCGGTGTAAATCTCCTTCAACTTTGGCAGTACCTCTGCATAGGCTTGAAACTCTGGCTTGGCGCATTGGGCCGTGTATTGTTCTTCAAACGATCGCTTCTGCTCGAGTGCTCTGAAATTGGTAAGTCCAATTTGCTGCCCCTTCCATTTCTTCCAGGCATTGGCCACATCGCTTTGCTTCGCTGCGTATTTGATGCGAATCTCATCGCTTGCGCGCATGCGACCTTCCAGCACAGCTATAGTTTGGTCGCGCATGTCTATGCGCATAGGATTCAGTTTGCTCGTAATAAAATCTACGGCATAACTCGTAAGCAGATGTTCTGTGCGACCTGGGAAACCGTAGACCATGCTAAAATCACCTTCTTTGATACCTGCAATGTTGATTGGTAAATGATGCGCGGGCTTGAAAGGAACATTGGTAGTGCTGTATTTCGCAGGTTGATTATCGGCATCTGCATAAATGCGAAAGACACTGAAATCGCCTGTGTGGCGGGGCCAAACCCAGTTGTCGGTGTCGCCACCAAACTTCCCTATTTCACTTGGGGGCGCCCCTACCAAGCGCACATCGTTGTAGCTTTTCGTGAGTATGGCCAAATATTGATTGCCGTAATTGAACGACTTCAGCTGCAAACCCAATAAAGGATTCTCCATCTTGTATTGTTCTTCGAGCACCTTTCTGTTTTTCTGCAACATCGCATCCACCTGGGCGGGTGTCATCGTCGCAGTAATGCCCTTACGCATCGCCTCAGACACATCATCCATACGCACCACAAACACCACACTAAGGCCATCGCAGCGCAACTCCTCTGCCCTGCTCTTGGCCCAAAAGCCATCGCGCAGGTAATCGTTCTTCAAGGATGAATGAAACTGAATGTAATCGAAACCGCAGTGATGATTGGTGAACAACAAGCCGTCGTTGCTTACAATTTCGCCCGTGCAACCGCCACCAAACAAAACAATGGCATCCTTCAAACTCGAGCCATTGGCATCATAGAGGTCTTCTGCAGTGAGTTGCAATCCTTGCGACTGCATATCGCCGTACACCACATTGAGTAAAGAGGGAATCCAGATGCCTTCTTTGGCTGTTGCTAAGTGTGTCAATAGCAGCATCGCTGCAATAAAACGCAATTTCATAGGGGTTGGTTTTGGTGCCGCAAGATAGGGAATTGCCTCTGAAGAGATGAGCTGCGATAGCCAACAATGCGGTAGTTCAGCTCCATGCTCCACTATTACCATAAAAAAAGCCCCAACCTATTTGGCTGGGGCTTTTAATGTATCTGAATTGGAACGATTACTTACCTTCTTCAGGGGTATCGTCGCCTTCCATTTTCTCTTTCAAACTAGCCAATGCGCTGATGTCGCCGAGGGTCGACTTCTCTACTTGAGAATTGACCGCCTTCACAGCGCCAGAGTCAACACCTTCCGGCTTCTTAGGGCGAGGGGCTGTCTTTCTTGCTGCTTCTGGACTTCCTGGCTCGTCTTCTTTCCAAGTGCCTGTATGGCTCACGGAAATCTTACGTTGGTTCTTATTGAACTCCGCAATCACGAAATCAAGCACATCCTCAAGCTTGGCTGTTGAGCCATCTTCTTTCTTGAGGTTCTTGTTCATGCAGAAACCTTCCAAACCATAGGGCAATGCCACAATAGCGTGTGAACCTTCCTTGCGAACAATCGTTCCCTGGTGCTTCGATCCTTCCACAAACACTGTCTCGAATACATCCCATGGATTCTCCTCGATTTGCTTGTGACCAAGGCTGATACGACGGTTGTCTTTATCAAGCTCAAGCACTACAACTTCGATTTCGTCTGCTATATGGCAGAATTCGCTCGGGTGTTTGATTTTCTTGCTCCAAGAAAGATCGCTGATGTGAATAAGACCATCGATGCCTTCAGCAAGTTCGCAGAACACACCAAAGTTGGTGAATGCGCGAACCTTTGCTTTGTGCTTGCTTGTCACAGAGAAGCGAGCTTCAATGTTCTCCCATGGATCTTGTGTGAGTTGCTTCATACCCAAAGAAAGCTTACGCTCCTCTTTGTCTACGCTCAATATAACACACTCTACCTCGTGACCCACTTTGAGGAAGTCTTGTGCAGAACGCAAATGCGTGCTCCATGACATCTCACTCACGTGAATCAATCCTTCTACACCTGCTGCAACTTCTACAAATGCTCCATAATCAGCCAAAACAACCACTTTGCCTTTCACTTTCTGACCCACTTCCATTGTGCCTTCGATAGCATCCCATGGGTGCGGCGTGAGTTGTTTCATACCAAGAGCAATACGCTTCTTATCGTCATCGAAGTCGAGGATAACCACGTTGATCTTCGTATCCAATTGAACAAGCTCTTCCGGATGCGTAACGCGACCCCAAGACAAGTCGGTGATGTGAATCAAACCGTCTACGCCACCAAGGTCAACGAATACACCATACGAGGTGATGTTCTTCACCACGCCCTCGAGCACTTGTCCCTTCTCGAGACCGCTCATAATAAGCTTCTTTTGTTCTTCTAGTTCGGCTTCGATCAATGCTTTGTGAGAAACGACAACGTTTTTAAACTCGTTGTTGATTTTCACTACTTTCAACTCCATGATCTTACCTACATATTGATCGTAGTCGCGAATTGGCTTCACATCGATTTGTGAACCAGGCAAGAAAGCCTCGATACCAAATACGTCTACAATCAAACCACCCTTGGTGCGGCTCTTCACCTCACCTTTGATGATTTCACCAGTTTCCAAGGCCGTATTCACGTTACTCCACGCACTGAATATGCGAGCAGTTTTGTGAGATATATGCAACTGGCCATTTTTATCTTCCGTTTGTTCAATGAAAACAGGAACCAAATCGCCTGCTTTCAAATCGGGGTTGTAACGAAACTCACCCGCTGGCACAACACCTTCAGACTTGTAGCCAATATTGACAACAACTTCTCTTTTGTTGATGCTTACGACTGTTCCGCTTACGACTTCGCGCTCTCTGATAACAGAAAGGGTTGATTCATACATCGTATCGAGCTTTGTGCGCTCTTCGGTGCTGTAACCACCTACTGCTTCGTAGGCATCCCAATTGAACTCTCCCTTTTCGTCGAGGAACATCTGCTCGTCGGCAGTACTGAAAATTTCCAGCGGCTCTTCTGAGCCACCTTCTTCTTCTTGAGTTACTTCTTCTGCAACTACTACAGGCTCCATTACTTCTTCTGCAACTACTGCAGCCTCGGTTACTTCTTCTGTATTTGCAACAGTTTCTGGAGTACCCTCAACTTGAGCGTTGGGGATCTTTTCTTCGGCTTCTTCAGCCTTTACACGTTTAGATTCAGCCATGTTGGCTTGTGGATTTAATTGTATTCTGTCCCTTGATAAATCAAGGCATTCACTCAGACAGAAGGGGTTTTACTTAATGTTTCTCGTAGTCGGAATGCAGAAACTACGACCGTTCACCTTTCGGTTTGGGGGCGCGAATATAACACGGATACAATCATTTACAATGAAAAAATGAGGAAAATTGGGATGAGCGCTGGGGCGAAGTTTGAGGTGTTGGGCTAGAAGCCTCACCCTCTCACCTTTTCACCCTTTCACCCTCTCACCCTTTCACCCTTTCACCATTCTCCTTTCGGAGAGGGGCTGGGTGTGAGACCACCGCCCTCGACTGCGCTCGGGCACCGTCATTCCTACTAAGAGCATTGCCTCGGCTCCGCTCGGCCACACCCTCTCACCATTTCACCTTCTCACCCACTAAAAAATTCGGCCTCCGCCCCAAACCCCCTATACCAAGTAATCAAATAAATTCAGAACGCCGCTTCTCTCCGTCAAACCTCATCCTTTCCTCCATTAAAGACCCCAGTAAAACTCACGTTCAATCCCTAAGACAACGGACAGAAAAGCCATCCTGCTCAAGGCTGCTGACCCTGCCTGCACTGCCAAAGCCGTAGTCCAAGTAGCGGCCCCACGCGTTGCCGGCAACGTTCTCTGAAGAACTCCACCAGCTACCGTCGCCGCCAATGCTGAAGTATACTCCATTGTTGCCGCGGTCGCCCCCGGGAGCCCCTGAAAAACCGCTCACATTGCTAGCCATTGCATTTGGCGCATACCATAAACCGGTGCCGTCGTCAATGATGCCGGTCGTCTTCATCATGCCCCCGGCAATGTTCTCGTTATTACCTCCATCGGCCGTTGGATCCAAGAAATTGATCATCGTGCTCCATTCAACATCTCCTGGCACATGCCAGCCAATAGGAGCCAATTGCTTGCGCAGCGCCGTGTTGGCCTGCGATGCCGCGTCATAAATACCCACTGCTGCATACCAATTATACAAGCGGCCATAAACGGCTGCATAGGCTGAGCTGTCATTGTTGTACCAGCACCAAGCACCTGTGGTGAGTGATACCCATTGATTAGGGTCGGTTACTTGGGGTATAGGTGTGCCATCGGTATAGCTGGCAACACTTAAGTTTTCACTCGTCCATTCTTGCGAGCCAATGATGACCGAGGTAAACGCATCACCTTCCTGATCAATGCCGCCTGCACCGGGTTGGCCAAACGTGACACAGTCCAGCACAGTCACATCCACCGAGTTTACCCCAGCAGCTAAGGTTACCGCTTGCGCATTGCTGGTACAAATGTCATTTCCCTCATAATACCAACCACTCACTGCATCGCTGCCCGTGCAGGCGAGCAACTCGTAGGAGCCATCTTCTGTGGAAACAAAACCACCGCTTTCTAAATACACATAACCCGCTACAGGAGCGCCAGAGGCATTGAGCAATTGCCCTTCCACCAGTGCTACGTTCGGTAAAGTGGTAATGCTCCAGGTGGTGCTGTAATCACCCGTGAGTGGGTCAACGGAGGCGGTATACACCAATACCTCACTGTTGCTACATATAATATACACATTCACTTCAAGCGCTTCGTTGGCGGGCACAAGACCCGACACCACACCCGCTGCATCTGTATACCCATCGCGTGGGCCAAACACGGGGCTAGTAATAACCACGTGCGCACCCTCAATCGGATTGGCACTACCGCCGTGGGCATCATCGAGCAAGGTGAGCGTGAACATCACGGCTTCAGCAGGAATGTCGCAGTTCCAAAAAGAGAAGTGGGATACTTCGCCTTCGTACACATTGCCATTGAGCGTGGCCTCGCCTTCGCGCACCCAATAGCCTTGGCTTTCGCTATAATGCCACAGTGGTATGGTGCTTGGCGCATCGGCCAGCAAGGAAGCGGGAACCTCAAAACGGACGGTGGCGGTATTGCCTGCGAGTAGTTGCAGCTCTTGGCCACCGTCATCTGTGAGCTCTATACCGGCCATGCCGAGTGAGCGCAGCACGTCGAGCTGTTGGCCGTTGGCTCCTACCAAACTACCGGGCATTTGCTGCGACATATTCCATGCATCTGAAGCATCAATGCTATTGATGGCCACATTCACATTGCCGCTGTATGGTTGTTCGTTGAGCGAAATGCTGCCCGGTGCAAAATCAATCGTCACATTTTCTAAGCTCACCTGTCCGCCAGCTGCCGCGCTAAAACTGCCGGCATCATTCTTTGCCAACAGCGATATACGCACGCGGTTTTGTGCGTCGGTGGGCACAAACGAACGTGAGCCATCAAAGTAACCCGCCTTCGACACGTTCACCAGTGCGATGTTGTCAAAACCAGCGATATCGAGCAAGCGAAAAAAGCCCCGCTCATCGGTGAGTGTAGATTGTGATCCATAACCCGCTTGCACTGTGGCGCCTATTAAAGGATTACCAATTTCATCGAACACCTGCCCGGCCACATCCACTGTGCGGCTGTTGCCCACCAAGGTGCCCGGTGTGGGTATATCATTGTTTGGAGGGATGGTGGTGTTCTCTTCGTCTTTTTTACACGAGACGATAAAGGCTAGGGCTGCAAAAGCCATGCATGCAGCAAGCACGCGGGCAATGCGGTTGAGTGAAAGTGTGTTCATTGGTTTGAAAGGGGGGGTATTGAATGGACTAAGGTACACCATGAATTTTATGGGGCAACAGCTCCCTAGCAAAAATTATTTCTGTAGGTTATGTTGGGCGCATTGGGTTGCGTGGTTGGAGAGGGGCTGGGGAAAGTACAAAGGACGAAGGACGAAGTACGGTTGCGGCGGGGCTTCTCGCTTACAAAACGAATGCCTCTATCAACCGCTCCTGCCGTGCTCCCCTCTCCTTTTGGAGAGGGGTTGGGGGTGCGAGGAAAGTACAAAGGACGAAGGACTAAGTACGGTTGCGGTGGGGCTTCTCGCTTACAACACGAATGCCTATATCAACCACTCCTGCCGTGCTCCTCTCTCCTTTGGAGAGGGGTTGGGGGCGCAAGGAAAGTACAAATTTCAGATGACGGATGACGGATGACAGATGACGGATTGGAGCGAGGCTTCGGTGCGCAGGAAAGTACAAAGGACGAAGGACTAAGTACGGTTGCGGCGGGGCTTCTCGCTTACAACACGAATGCCTCTATCAACCAAACCTGCCGTGCTCCCCTCTCCACTGGAGAGGGGCTGGGGGCTTGCTGAGCAAGAGCGAGCGCCCCTCGGCTGCGCTCGGGGACCGGGGCATTCGCGAATGTTGAGCACCTCGGCTCCGCTCGGTGGGCGCGGGCGAAAGCCGAGCGGAGCGGAGGTGCTTTCGCGGGAAACGACCGGTGCCCGAGCGGAGTCGAGGGCTTGGAGTGGTTACTGTGTATGACGGTGTTGGAGGGCCATCCCTTGCCAAACCACATTCTGTTTGTGTTTGTGGTTCTTTCTCTCTTTCCAAATTCCAGAATGGGAAACACAATCAGAATCAGAATGAGACGTTGCGCGGTCACCGAGCGAAGTCGAGGTGGCGGTCAATGCCATCTAGGCATGAACACACCGCCATCCGCACCCCCAAAAAACACAAAGGCCCCGTCTCCGGAGCCTTTGCGATGTCTATCCCATGGGCAGTAAACACTCTGCCGTTGGTCTTTATAGATGGGATTATCCCAAATACGATTTCAAAATCTTACTGCGACTTGTGTGCTTTAAACGACGAATAGCCTTTTCCTTAATCTGACGCACACGCTCGCGGGTCAAATCAAAACGCTCGCCGATTTCTTCCAACGTGAGCGGATGCTCACCATTCAATCCGAAGTACAACCGCACCACATCTGCCTCTCTGCTGGTGAGCGTGCGAAGAGAGCGTTCAATCTCTTTTCGAAGAGACTCGTGGAGAAGGTCAGTGTCTGGCGAAGGAGTATCGTTCGTCTGCAATACATCGTACATCGTGCTGCTACTGTCATCGCCGTCTTTCAACGGTGCATCCATAGACACGTGGCGACCACTGTTGCGCATCGACTGCTTCACTTCATCCAACGTCATCTCGAGCACTTCAGCCAATTCAGATGGCGTTGGTGGACGTTCGAACTCTTGCTCCAACTTGGCAAAGGCCTTGTTGATCTTATTGATTGAGCCGATTTTGTTGAGTGGAAGACGTACAATTCGGGATTGTTCGGCCAACGCCTGCAAAATAGATTGACGAATCCACCATACCGCATAAGAGATGAACTTAAAACCACGCGTTTCATCGAAGCGTTGTGCTGCTTTGATAAGTCCGAGGTTCCCCTCATTAATCAAGTCAGGCAAGCTCAATCCTTGATTTTGGTATTGTTTTGATACCGAAACCACGAAACGCAAATTGGCTTTCGTCAATTTCTCCAAAGCAGCTTGATCGCCGGCCTTGATGCGCTTGGCCAACTCCACTTCTTCTTCCGCAGTGATTAAGTCTACGCGACCAATCTCCTGCAGATATTTATCCAACGAAGCGGTTTCCCGGTTTGTGACCTGTTTGGTGATTTTTAATTGCCTCATGTATTGTTTTCAATTGTTGGGGTAAACCCCGTTTAAGCTCACTAAAGGAAGAAAATATCTTTTGGCTAATCGGTCGATACCGATGGCTAAAGATTAATTCTCTTGATTCTCCGGCCTTGGCATCAAAGCTTTTCTCGACAATTTGTATTTGCCGTTCTTAGGATCTTTGCCAATAACCTTCACCTTCACTCTATCACCTTCCTTCAACACGTCGCGAACATCTTCAATTCTATTCCAGTCTATCTCCGACACGTGCAATAATGCATCTTGTTTCGGAAGTATCTCCACGAACGCTCCAAATGCTTGTATATTCTTCACCACACCTTCATAAATTTCTCCAACTTCAATTTGCGGAGGGAAAACAATGCTGCGCACACGCTTCAAGGCAGCCTCCAAATTATCTTTGTTGGCAGAAGCTATTTCCACAACTCCTTTATTGTCTACCTCAGAAATGGTAACGATAGTGTTGGTCGATTTTTGAATCTCTTGAATAATCTTTCCTCCAGGGCCAATCACAGCACCAATCATGTCGCCAGGTATTTCCAATGAAACGATACGCGGAGCATGCGGTTTGTAATCTTCAGCCGGCTTGTCCATTGTCTTGAGCATTTCGCCCAAGATGTGTAAACGTCCCTGACGAGCTTGCTCCAGTGCATTCTTCACCATATCCATGCTCAATCCCTTGACCTTGATGTCCATCTGGCAAGCAGTAATCCCTTTTGAGGTTCCCGTCACTTTGAAGTCCATATCGCCCAAGTGATCTTCATCGCCCAAGATATCAGATAATATCTGGTATTTGGAGTTGTCTTCGTTGGTGATTAGTCCCATAGCTATTCCAGAAACAGGCGCTGAAATTTGAACGCCACCATCCATCAAAGCCAATGTGCCCGCACAAACGGTTGCCATTGAAGAGGAGCCGTTCGACTCAAGGATATCAGATACAATACGAATGACGTACGGACAAACATCTTGACCTGGAATAACCGGCTTCAAGGCGCGAAGGGCTAAGTTTCCGTGGCCAATCTCACGGCGGCTAGTTGCGCGTATCGGACGGGCCTCGCCTGTGCTATAGGGTGGGAAATTGTAGTGCAAAAGGAAACGATCTTCCCGCGGCATCACCACGCTGTCTATAGTCTGTCTGTCGAGTTTTGTACCCAGAGTCAAGGTTGTGAGCGATTGAGTCTCACCACGTGTGAATACGCACGACCCGTGAGCACCCGGTAGGTAACCCACCTCGCTCCAAATCTGACGAATCTCGGTAGTGCTTCTACCGTCGAGGCGTAGACCTTCGTTGAGGATCATGTTCCTCATAGCATCCTTCAAACAGTCGTGATGGTATTTATTGATTAGGAAGCGATTAGCCGCCTTGAATTCATCCGTTAATTGAACTTCAAACGCCTCTTGGATAGCATGAAAAGCATCTGTACGAGCGCTTTTGTCTGACGGTGTTTTAACTGTGCTATAGTACTTATCATAGCACTCATCCCAAACGCGTTTTTTCAACTCCGCATCTTTTGGTTCGTGATCGTAGGTGCGCTTCGGATTTGCCTTGGCAACTTTCGCCGCCATTTGCAACTGCGCTTTGCATTGCGCTTTGATGGCTTCATGGGCCACTTCCAATGCCTGAATCATTTCGGCCTCAGAAGCTTCTTTCATTTCGCCTTCCACCATCACAATGCTATCGATTGTACCTGCCACCATAAGCTCAAGGTCAGATGAAGCTAGTTGCGACCACGTTGGGTTCACAACGAAAGCGCCATTGACACGTGCTACGCGGACTTCAGATATAGGACCATTGAAGGGTATATCGGAAACAGCAAGAGCCGCAGATGCAGCCAAGCCAGCTAAACTGTCAGACATGTTCTCTTTGTCTGCAGAAATTAGGTTTACAACCACTTGAACCTCTGCGTGAAAATCATCAGGAAACATAGGGCGCAACGCGCGGTCGATGAGACGAGCGACAAGAATCTCGTCGTCATATGGACGAGCCTCACGCTTAAAATAACCACCAGGGAAACGTCCGGCGGCAGCATATTTTTCGCGGTATTCTACCGTTAGCGGCAGAAAATCAACGCCTTCTTTCGCATGAGTACTGGCAACCACAGCCGCCAACAACATCGTATCACCTTGTCTTACCACAACCGAGCCGTTTGCTTGTTTTGCGAGTTTGCCGGTTTCAATCGTCACCGGACGACCATCTCCCAAGTCTATGGTTTGGGTTACCAATTCGTAGTTCATTGCTTATTTTTTTCGGATAAAAACGTCGGTTATAAAAAACGCGAAAAGGCAATTGTGTTCAATTGCCCTTTCGCTAGCGCAGTTTGCGCAAAGTATTATTTACGGAGATCAAGCTCTTTAATAATAGCACGGTAGCGGGCAATTTCGGTCTTTTGGAGGTAGTCAAGTAAGCTACGACGCTTACCCACCAAACGAATTAGACTGCGCTGGGTGCCAAAATCCTTTCTGTTCAGCTTCAAGTGTTCTGTAAGGTGGCTAATGCGGAATGTGAACAAAGCAATTTGGCCTTCTGATGAGCCTGTGTCTTTGTCTGATTTTCCGTGTTTCTTGAAAATCTCTTGTTTTTTTTCTGTTGTGAGGTACATGCTAATACTTAATAAGTGATTGTTATGTGTTACTCTGACCACGGACTAAATGAGTCGTCCGTTTTTGAGGGATGCGAAAGTACGATAGCACGTCCCTTTCTTCACCAAAGTTTGTGAAGTTTTTTTTTAGCTTTCCTAAAATTCGGTTTATCGTGCTACTTTTGCGCCTCAAAATTTCCAATACACACCGTAAAAAAATGAAAAAATTTCTCCTATGTGCATTAGCCTGCGGCAGTATGCTGAGCAGCTGCGAACAAAGTAAAGTGAGCAATGTAAAAATGAAAGACCAGCGCGATAGCCTTAGCTATACTATAGGTATCAGCATTGGGAGTAGTTTCATGCAAAGCGAGCTCACCGACCTGAACTACGACCTTCTTATCAAAGGAATGAAGGATCAAAAAGACAGCACAGGTGCTATGGAACTCCAAGAGGCAGAAGCTTTCATTCAAGAAGTGATGATGAAGAAGCAGGAAGCGAAGGCGTCGGTAGACAAAGATTCTGGCGTGAAATTCTTGGCTGAAAACAAAAACAAACCTGGAGTTATGTCCACTGCTAGCGGTCTTCAGTACCAAGTGCTATCGGAAGGCACCGGCCTTAAACCACAATCTACGGATATGGTAACTGTTCATTACCATGGTACAACCATCGACGGAACCGTATTCGATAGCTCTGTAGACCGCGGCGAACCAGCCTCATTTGGCTTGAACCAGGTTATTCCAGGTTGGACTGAAGGTGTTCAGTTGATGAATGTAGGCAGCAAGTACAAATTTTTCATTCCTGAAAATTTGGCTTACGGAGCGCAATCCCCGAGCCCAGTCATCAAGCCTTATTCAACACTTGTTTTTGAAGTTGAGTTGATTAGCATCGACTCTGCTGGAGGAAAATAACCTCTATCAGGTACTGAAAAAAAAATGAAGCCTCCATTACAAAGGGAGTGTAATTTAGCTGAATAGACACAATTTTCACGTGAGTAATTGATCAACGTAAACAAAGTGATTAACAGGTTGTTTACAATGAGCACAAGGATTCAAAAAAATTAAAAAAAAATAAAATGGCAACACAAATCACGGACGCGAACTTTGCAGAACTGGTTCTAAATAGCGACAAGCCTGTGATGATTGATTTTTGGGCGGAATGGTGCGGCCCGTGCCGCATGGTTGGTCCAATCGTTGACGAAATCGCAATTGACTTCGATGGTAAAGCCATCGTTGGTAAGGTAAACGTGGATGAGAACCCCGACATCAGCGCCCGCTTTGGAATCCGCAATATCCCAACCATCATCTTCTTGAAGGCTGGCGAGGTGAAGGATAAGAGCGTGGGTATCGTCCCTAAAAATGTTCTAACAGAAAAGATGGAGGCATTGCTGTAGCAGTCAAGCAAGCATAGTAAAAAGCTGTCAGGGTTTGACAGCTTTTTTTATGATGACCTTTCTTACACTCGGTAATTCGCAAACGCTAAATTCATGGATACTAGAATCATCAAAGCCGTTTTAGCTCTTGCAGCTATATCCTTCAATACCTACTTATTTACTTTGGGGCGTTGGGGCTGGGGAATCACCCTTGTCTTTCTGACCGCAGTGCTTATCTTAATCGTATTTAGGAGCACGCGTCTCATCATGGTATTTTACCAAATGCGGACTCAGAAAATGGACAAGGCCAAACTTTGGTTAGACCGCATCAACCCAAACCACCTCTGGGCCAAACAAAAGGGATATTATTTTTTTCTTCTCGGTTCTGTAGACATTCAGACCAATAGCCTTTCGCAAAGTGAGAAAAACTTCAAGACTGCGCTTCAACACGGATTGCGCCTAGACCATGACAAGGCGGCTGCGTATCTCAATCTTGCCGTAATTTCAGCAAACCGTCGCAAAAAAAGAGAAGCAATAACGCTCCTCAACGAAGCCAAGAAATACGATTCCAAAGGGTACCTTAAAAATGATATTAAGCAAGTGACCAAAATGGTAACTAGCATGTAATTATGCAACATTGAATCATAAGGAATAGAAGATCCCAAAATGACATGTCCAAGAAACTAAGCAACGTCAATATTTTTAAGTTCAGAGTCATCATCGACACGGAACTAGATGTTTTCCGCGATATCGAGATTGAGACCAATGCAACATTTGAAAAGCTTCACGAAGCTATTTTAGACGCGTTTGACTTCGAGTCGGGTGAAATGGCTAGCTTCTATATGAGTAATGAACAATGGGAGAAAGGTCTTGAAATCCCGTTGATGGATATGGCTCTTGAAGCCGCACTGAGCATGAAAACGACTACACTCGCTGAAATGGTGAGCAAACCTTCCGACAAGGTTCTTTATGTCTATGACTTTATGCGCATGTGGATTTACTACGTAGAGCTCATCGAAGTAAAAAAAGACATGCCAAGCACAATCTATCCTCGTGTAGCGCTAGCCTATGGTGATGCACCTTCGCAAGACTCAAAAGAGATGGACCTCTTTGGTTCAGAATTCAGCGAGGAAGAATTCAATGAGGTTCACGGTGAGGTGAAAGATGAAGAAGAAGCGGATGAAGACTCTATGTTTGAGGCCGATCAAGATTTTTTCGATGAGAGTGAGTTCAACGGATCCTACGGAAGCTACGATGATCATTGATACACCGAAATATGTTTTAGCTGCAGTATTCTTCGCTACTATCCTTGGCTGTCAGTCAGAGAACAAACAGATTACTTCTGATATGATTCACTTTCCGCCTTCTGCCGGAGGTATCAACGAAGAAGCGCCAATAATCGCCTTCGACTCGGCTATCTGTCGCTTTGGCATCTTGGCCATTGGGGAAAAGTACACGCATACCTATCGATTTCAAAACACAGGCAACTCGCCCTTACTCATCACGCAGGTGAGCCCTTCGTGCGGATGCACCACTGCTAAAGATTGGCCGCAGAATCCGATAGCTCCGGGCGACAGCGGACAAATAACCGTTGAGTTCAACAGCACGGGCAACTCAGGGTTGGTCGACAAGTCAGTTTCCGTGCTCACCAACTGCATACCCAGCGTTTGGGTTCTTAAAATACAGGGCACCGTAATGGGCATTGATGCCACCCCTCAACAGCACCACCCGGTGCATATGGAAATGGAATTACCTTAATTATTATACATCAAAACAACAATGACAAGCACACTTTTACAGGCCCAAGGGCAAGGCGGAGGAATGGGAACTCTCCTATTTATGGTCGGATTTTTTGCCATCTTCTACTTCTTTATGATTCGTCCACAAATGAAAAAAACAAAGGAACAGCGCAAGTTCCAGGAGGCTATAAAGGTTGGCGACCGCGTTATGACTATGGGCGGTATTCACGGTGAAGTAATCGAAACGGAAGAAACTTCTGTAGTGATAAAGCTCGATCAAGGCCGCATGCGTATTGAAAAGGCTGGCCTCAGCGGTGCGAAAGAAGTGACGGAAGGCCAAGGGAAATAAATCACCTGGATTATTTTTGAAACAAATCGAACACATGAAAAACACCCTATTATTTTCATTGACAGCCATGCTCATGGGCGGTTGCGACCATGGACACACGCCTGCCAAGGCAGAAGAAGGCTCGATGACGCGTGAATTCTACGGCGACTCATTTGATATCGCAACGGCTATTCCCGTTTCTGCTATGGAGGCGCAACTTCAAGGCAAAGACACCCTTTACACCACAATTGATGGGGTGATTAACCAAACCTGCCCAGCCGCAGGCTGCTGGTTAAATATGCGCATCGACAGTAGTGTGCAAAAAATAACCACCGATCATGTTTTCTTCGTGCCCCTGGAAGGGTGCGAGGGCTTGAATGCAAAGGCCAAGGGCAAGGCTTTTTATGATGAAATAAGTGTTGAAATGCTAAAGCATTACGCCCAAGAAGAGGGGAAAACGGAAGCTGAAATAGCAGCAATCACAGAACCCCAGAAAGTACTCAATTTCGTAGCCACCGGTGTTATGATTGAAGGCTACACTGAACCTGAAGGTGGTGCCAAGCAAGGCAGTTGCAATCATGACCACGGCGATGGAGAACCGCATGAGCATGAGCATGAGCATAATGAAACAAATGAAGAGGGCGGTCATTGACCCCCTTTTCTTTTTGACGGAAATACTTCATGGAGAAATACAGAATACTATTGGTTGAGGACGAGGAAAGTCTTCTAAATGCCCTTTCCCTTAACCTTGAAATGGAAGGTTACCATGTGGTTGCCGTGCGCGATGGTCGTGCGGCGTTGGATAAATTCAGAAACCAACATTTTGATTTAGCCGTTTTGGATGTTATGATTCCTCTTATGGATGGTTTTGCTGTTTGCCAAACGGTGCGCTTAGAGGGTAACAGCACCCCTGTCCTATTCCTGTCGGCGAAGGGAACCGGGAAAGACCGAGTTGAAGGTCTGAAAATTGGTGGCGACGACTACCTCACAAAGCCTTTCGACCTGGAAGAGCTTCTGCTGCGCGTGAGAAAGCTCATCAAACGTCACGACAGCTCCTATTCACTCGCCGAGTTGAATGAATACACGTTTGGTGAAAACAATCATGTTCATTTTTTGAACTACACCATTCGCGATTGCAAAGGCAATGAGTCGGAAATCGGTAAAAAAGATATTATGCTGCTCAAGCTGCTCATTCAACGCAAGGGCGAAGTGGTGAGCAGAGAAGAGATTTTAGAGAAAATTTGGGGCTATGATGTGTTTCCCAGCACACGCACCATCGACAACTACATTCTTGCGTTTCGCAAATATTTTGAGGGTGACTCAAGAAACCCAAAGCACTTCCACTCGGTGCGTGGTGTGGGCTACCGGTTCACCGATTAGATAGCCGCCAGGGCTTTGCTCACCTCCAATTCAATCGTTTTTTGTGATATGCTGGTACTCGAGTTCTGCTGTTGCAGGTAGAGACGCCACGC
>CAMBPD010000035.1 GCA_945869405.1 Chryseobacterium gleum
ATGAAGCAGGAACTCTCCAAGCTGAGTAACCCCGGAAAGCAGCAGCCTGCCGAAACGAACTCTGCAATTGCGGTTGGGCAGTTGGCTCCGGAAATCGCGCTCAACGACCCGCAAGGCAAATTGCGCAAGCTCAGTGATTTGAGAGGAAAAACAGTTCTCATCGACTTTTGGGCGAGCTGGTGCGGCCCTTGTCGCCGTGAAAACCCCAACGTTGTGTCTGCCTATGGCCGATACAACAAAGATGGTTTTGAAGTGTTTTCAGTGTCGCTCGACCGTGCCAAAGAACCTTGGCTAGAAGCCATCAAGCAGGATGGCTTGCTTTGGCCCAACCATGTGAGCGATTTAAAATGGTGGGAATGCGAAGCGGCCAAAACATACGATGTGCATTCCATTCCGTTCACTGTATTGATAGACAAAGAAGGAAAAATACTCGGCCACAATTTGCGTGGTGCAATGCTTGAGGAGAAGCTCAAAGCGATTTATGGCCGCTAGCCGGCCCGTATTTGTAACAGTTGATAGCAGCAACGCCCCGGAAACGGGGCGTTGTTGTTTTATGGGCGCGCTAAAATGTGCCAGGGGAGATGCGCAAATTAACCCACGGCTGAAGCCGTGGGCTAGACAACGCGTCAGAAGCCGTGGGCTGGATGACACCGTAGATAAACAATACGAGTTTGTAATAAGCCGGAGTGATAAACGTCTCAAGTTACGCACTCGTTCCTCGAACGGGTTCAACTATCCTATTTTCGCAGTTACCAAAATCGATTTATGAGAAACATTCTTGTTGCCTTTTTCCTCAACACCGCTGTTCTCGCAGCAGCCCAAACCACCCCCTACTTCCAGCAGCAAGTCGACTACACCATAGAGGTTATTCTCAACGATACCGATCATTCGTTGAAAGGTTTTGAATCGTTCAGCTACAAGAACAACAGCGCACAAACGCTCGATAAGCTTTTCATCCACTTGTGGCCGAACGCTTATAAGAACGCGAAGACAGCGATGTCGAAGCAGAAATTCCGTCAAGGCGACTTCTTCATGCTCTGGGCAAAACCAACAGCCAAAGGATACATCGACTCGCTCGATTTCAAGGTAAACAATACGCCCGCGAAGTGGGATTTCTTCGAAGGCCAGGAAGACATCGCTGTGCTCACCCTTCCGCAACCGCTGGCACCGGGTGCCTCGATCACGGTAAGCACACCGTTCTTCGTGAAGCTCCCCAGCGGCTCTATTTCACGCCTAGGACATATAGACCAAAGCTACCAAATCACGCAATGGTTTCCGAAGCCGGCGGTGTATGACAACAAAGGCTGGCACCCCATTCCCTACCTCACACAAGGCGAGTTTTACAGTGAGTTCGGTAGCTTCGATGTGAAGATCACGCTGCCCGAAAACTACACAGTGGGCGCAACCGGCAACTTGCAGACTCAATCGGAAATAGAGCGTATGGATAGACTGGCCAACGAAGTAAGCTCTGACCATACGATGGACTTTCCGCCATCCTCAACGAACATGAAAACACTGCACTACACCCAAAGCAACGTGCACGATTTCGGATGGTTTGCCGACAAACGCTGGATGGTGCGCAAGGGAGAAGTAGAATTGCCTGCAAGCAAAAGAAAGGTTACCACATGGGCCCTTTATACCCAGGCCGAAAAAGCCCTTTGGGAAGAAGAAGGAATCCGCTCTATCAACGACGGTCTTTATTACTACTCACTCTGGTCTGGCGATTATCCTTACAGTGTGTGTACCGCAGTAGACGGCACCATCAGCGCAGGCGGTGGCATGGAGTATCCCAATGTGACGGTAATTGGCAGCTCAGGGAATGCCTCACAGTTGCGCACAGTGATCATCCATGAGGTCGGACACAATTGGTTTTACGGAATTCTCGGAAGCAACGAGCGCGACAATGCCTGGATGGATGAAGGGATTAATTCGTTCTTCGAAACGCGCACACTCATGGCCACTCGCAAAGACACAGCTATGAAGGTCGACCTTCAAATAGGGGCGCTCGACATTCAGAAATTGCTTGGTCTCGAGAAGCTTTCTTATAGCTACCTGACCGAGGAACTCCCTTACCTCATCGCCGCGCGCAGCGGAGAAGACCAACCCATACAAGCACCCAGTGACGACTACACCAACCTCAACTACGGTGGAATAGTCTATAAAAAGACAGCGCTCGCTTTCAATTACCTGATGGCCTATTTGGGAGAAGCAGAAATGAACCGCTGCATGGCAGCGTATTTTGAAGCTTGGAAATTCAAACACCCCTCACCCGATGATCTCGAAGAAGTATTCGAAGCAACCTCCGGAAAAAACCTGGACTGGTTCTTTGACGAACTCATCCCTACCACGCACCATGTCGATTATGCAGTGCGCTCAGGCAAATCGAAAGATGGCGTTTATTCTGTAAAAGTGAAAAACCGCGGACAAATAGCGTCACCATTTGCGGTTGAAGTACTGCGCAATGGTGAATCGAAATCGCTGTTTTGGACCGAAGGAATTGAGCCTCGCAGTAGCACACGCGTTACGGTTTCGGCTGAAAAGGGTGATCAGGTGAAGGTCAACCCAATGACCGGTATTCCGGAGTATAATAGAAACGACAACACCCTGCGCACGGAAGGAATCATGCGCACGATTGAGCCCACCACTTTCAAATTTCTGAGCAGTGTCGACAACCCCGAATCCTCTCAGCTTTTCTGGATTCCACTGGTTGGTTGGAATGAATATAATAAATGGATACTCGGTGTAAACGTGCATAACCGAACAGTGCCGCGCAAGAACTTTCAATGGAGCGCCTCTCCCATGTATAGTTTTTCTTCAGGAACCATCGCGGGATTTGGTAATGTCGAGTATAACAATGGCACATGGGGTGCGGGCCTAGACGCTAGACGCTTTGGTATTGGAACTTCCACGTTCGATGCGGATGAGTCGGTTCGCAGCTACGACGTGTTGAACCCTTATCTTCAATACAAACTGTTTCGCAACCGCACAGCCAAAGACTGGAGCGGAACGGCGCGCCTGTCTTACTTCACAGTTGGTGAGTGGTACAAAGAAAACCGCAAGCCTAAATTCAACGATTTCCTTTACGTACCGCAGGGAAACGACAAAACCATGCGTGCCGACCAATGGCGCGCCGAGATTGAAGTCAAAAAGAAACTTCCACGCAGCACGTTCGTGTGGCACAGCCAAGTGGAATTAGGCGATTACACTACTATGAATCTGATGCATCAGCACACGTTAGACCACGAGTGGGTTTACAAGGGCAAGGGCGCGAAAAAAATCAGAACCCGACTCTATGCCGGTTTGGGTAATGGATTTTATTTGAATGCAACAGGCCAATACGGCGGAGTGCGTCGCAACAACGATAGCCCCGGCAATGGTTTGCGTGGCGATTACCTCTATGAAGGACTGTTCCTCGGGCGCGATCAGCAAACCGGATTGCTATCACAGCAATTCATGCGCACACAAGGCGCTATGGCTGCACCAACAACACAATCGGCCAACGGATTTCTGCTGTCGCTCACTACCGAAATCGATGTTCCTTTCAAGCTGCCTCTAGGCATCTACGGCGGCATTGCAGCATTAAAAAACGATGATGCCACCGGAATCATTCGCACGACCAACACGGATGTGCGCACCCTCTGGAATGCAGGTGTTTGCGTGCGTGTGATTCCGAACATTCTCAAAATCTATATCCCCATTGTGTATTCAAAGAGCATTCGCGATGAAGTGAATGCTCGCTCCCTTACCTTCGCTCAGAGCATTTTATTTGAATTCAACATCCAGGGCATGAATCCGTTTAAGCTGGCAGAAACGGTAGCCAACCAATAAGAAAAGCAAGGTATGTCGAACCCGCGTAACAAGATTTACTTCGCCTCGGACTTCCATTTGGGATCGCCCAATGCGGCCGTGAGTCTTGCGCGTGAGAAGAAAATCGTTGCTTGGCTCGAAGAGGCTCGTGCCGATGCAGCAGAGATTTTTCTGGTGGGCGATCTTTTCGACTTTTGGTTTGAATACAAGCGTGCAGTTCCTCGGGGCTATACTCGATTGCTCGGTAAACTATCTGAAATTACCGACAGTGGTATTCCTGTTCACGTCTTTACCGGTAACCACGACATGTGGATTTTCGACTACCTGCCCACCGAGTGTGGCGTGCAAGTGCATCGCGCGCCAGTAGAGCGCACATGGGGTGGAAAGCAATTTTTGATTGGTCATGGTGATGGCCTTGGTCCTGGCGACTACGGATATAAATTCATCAAACGCATTTTTGCCAGTGCGGTGTGTCAATGGCTGTTTGCCCGGCTTCATCCCAACTTCGGTATATGGCTCGCCAGTTCACTTTCCGGCTATAGCCGCAGCACCACAGGGCACAAAGACCAAGTTTACCTAGGTGATGACAAAGAATGGCTCATTCTATATTGTCGGGAAGTTTTGGAAAAGAAACACTACGACTACTTTGTTTTCGGTCATAGACACATGGCCATCGATTTTCAACTCAGCGAACGGTCTCGCTACATCAATTTGGGCGAATGGATGCACCAAGAGTCATGGGCTTGCTGGGATGGACAGGAGCTTACGTTGACAAATGCGGCAGTGCGGAGTGGGGACTGAGGACAAAAAAGCACTCCCCACCCTTTCACCCTTTCACCACTTCACCCTTTCACCCTTTCACCCTTTCACGGCTTAACAGCCTCTTCCCATACTGCACGCCAACCCACCCACTCACCTTGTTCGGCAACCGTTTCATTGTGCCAGAGCGATACAAAGTCACCGCCTGTGACGCGCACCTCGGCCTTTAATTGGGCAACTACCTGCATGGCTTCCAGTGTATCGAGTTTCAGATATTGCCTCAGTGTTGAATCCATTACCACTACCGGGTGAACTATCAATAAGGTCGTTTCATTTTTTTCTACATCAAACCATTTATACGGATGAGCCGTGCCTGCTCGAAAGCCAGGCACATCAGCATAACCCATCGAATGGTCGTTCAAGACACCGCAATCCAGCAGGCGTCGATACGTAACCGGTAACTTGAACTTCAAAAAGTGCTGACGGCTGTGGGTTACCTTCTCTCCCATGATTGATTCCAGTCGGGCTATTTCCTTCATGAGTATACGCACATCGCCATGGCTTTCATAACCGGGATGTATACCCACTTGGGCACCTCCATCATGCATATCTTGAATTCGCTCACGCAATTGTGCGTTGCGATAATCAACGTTGATATCATATGTGGAGCGATCGGCCAGCAGGAAGAAACAACGCATCTCGATATGCTGCGACAAGCAAGTATCGAGAATATACTCGTAGGTATCAAACGGGTCCTGTTCATCGGCCAGCACACACTTCAAGCGTCGTGCGGCACGCGCGGGCTTCAAGCGCAAAAGATCGAGTAGAAATCCACCGAGGGTTCGTCGAACTCCCTTATAGCGAAAAGCGAATGCGCTATCGACGTCAATGGTTGCTACCGTTCGAAAAGATGGCACCACGGGGTGAAAGCCGGGGTAAACCCTTCGGATATCCTCGTACACTTCATTGCGCCAGATATCGGCCCAAGGGCGACTTACCAGTGCAGCGCCTCCCCACGCAACGTGTCCTGAAAATCGGCCGTGCTCATCGAAGGAAGTTGCTGTATATTCTTCATACCTGGCGAGCAAAAAGAAACAGGCCGCAAACGGATCGAACCGCCCCGTTCCATCGAAGTCAGGGTATGCCATAGTATTCCTATAACAAACTTCGGGTTGCACCTGCTTCAGAGCGTGGTTCCAAAGCACATCCACCTGCGGAAAGGCCGGGACTTCCGAAACGGGACAAAGCTCGTTGCTATACCAAATACGATTTCCAGTTGCCGCAACAAAAAGCGACGCATCGGAGGTTACGCGCAACTCTTCACCCGCAAACGAAAAGATCCAACGCAGGGTGTAATCCAGACGTGGGTGCAGAATTGGAGTATATACCAGCAAAATCTAAACGTATTGAATTATGGCACTACAAATTTGCTCGGCCGCACGACCATCGCCATATAGCTGAGGCCATTCAGTAAACGAATGGTGCAAGAGCTTATTAGCGGCTTCCAAGATACGTTCTGTATTGGCATCGGCTATGATTGCGTGTCCGCCTTGGGTGAGTTCAACCCATTCGGTTTCCGGACGGAGAATAACACAGGGTCGTTGCACGAAATACGCTTCCTTTTGAAGGCCACCACTATCGGTAAACACCAACCGTGATGCGGCTAGAAGAGCAATCATTTGCACATAGCTAGCGGGCGGCACCAAATGCAACCCTGCATGCGCCAGCTCGCTTTGCTGCTGCGCGTCGAGGAACTTGAGCAAGCGAGGATGCGTGGGTAAAACGACGGGTTGTTTGTGTGCTGCTGACCAACGTTTGAGGGCATCCAAAATAGCATTCAAGCGCTCCGGGTAATCGGTATTGTTGTCGCGGTGAATGGTGGCAACTGCATAACCACCCTGCGCGATCCCAAGCTGCTTGAGGTATGCCTCGCCTTCAGGTCTGTTGGCAAAATGCAACGCGTTATCATACATTACATCGCCACTGCGCAGCACCAATGGGTTATCTATTGTGGGCCTAGAGTTGATATCCGTATTGAACCCTTCGCGCTGAAGATTAGCCATCGCGGTATGTGTGGGTGCAAAGAGCAAAGTCGAGACGTGATCGGTGGCAATGCGGTTGATTTCTTCCGGCATACGCTTGTTGAACGACCTTAACCCAGCTTCGACATGAACCACCGGAATGAACATTTTGGCAGCTACCAATGCAGCAGCCAAGGTGGTATTGGTATCGCCGTATACCAGCACAGCTGTGGGTTTTTCTGCCGAAAAAACACGTTCTAAACCCTCCATAATACGGGCTGTCTGTGCGGCGTGAGACCCTGAGCCCACGGCCAAATTATGGGCTGGAGCGGGTATGCCCATTTCATCAAAAAACACCTGCGACATACCCTCGTCATAGTGCTGACCGGAATGCACAAGTACCTCTTGCAATCTTCCCTCACCGAGCATTCTTAATGCTCGTGAAAAGGCAGCGGCCTTAATAATCTGCGGACGCGCGCCCACAACTGTTATAACCCTTTTCATTCTTTCAATTCGTTTTCGTCACAAAAACTGTAGTATCCGTTATCTGTTACTACAATATGATCAATCACTGGGCATTCAAGCATTTTTCCGCAATAGACGAGTCGTTTTGTAAGTAGTCGATCTTCATTACTTGGCTCTTTGTTGCAGCTTGGATGGTTGTGGGCCACAATAATACTCGCTGCATTATTCTCGAGCGCAATTCGGAACACCTTTTTTGGGTCTGCAATTGTAGCGCTTAGGCCGCCTTCTCCAACTTTATCGACAGACAGCACTCGATTGGCCTTGCTAAGCGTGATAACCCAAAACTCTTCGTGCGGCAGATTCCACATGTATTCGAGCATACGTTCGTAGGCATCGCGCGAGTGCCTAATAGCGGCCGATTGCTTGCTGTTGGACGCCATTTTGCGTCGAGCCAATTCGAGAGCTGCAACCACCACAACAGCCTTTGCTGGCCCCATGCCTTTGAACTGCGTGAACTCTTTGCACTTCATAGCACCAAGTGCTTGTAGGTTGTGCTTTACGCCATGCAATATGCGCCGCGCCATGTCGAGGGCAGTTTCCTCGCGCGTACCTGTTCCGATGAGAAGCGCCAGCAACTCGGCATCGCTCAATGCCTGTGTTCCCTTCTGCAGTAATTTTTCACGTGGCCGCTCATCGGGCGACCAAGCCTTTATTGAGGTGATTTTTTCCATAGCTGCAAATAAAAAAAGGCTCTCCGATTGGAGAGCCTTCGCATATTCCCAGGAGGAATACCATATTATTTCAGTTTGTTCACAAACACTTGCACTTTACCTTTGAGGTTACCCGCTTTGTTTTTGTGAATTACATTCTTCTTTGACAATTTATCAAGCATACTTACCAATTTAGGCAACAATGCAGAAGCTTCTTCTTTCGAGGAGAGAGCGCGTAATTTACGCATTGCATTACGCATCGTTTTGTGGTAATACTTATTGCGCAAGCGTTTAGCGTTGTTGCTTCGGATGCGGATGATAGCTGATTTGTGGTTTGCCATTGTTCTTTAATTTCGGGCGACAAATATAGTGTGAACTTGTTTGGATGCAAAAAAAAGAAGAAAAAGGAAAAAAGCCGTTCGGGTGAACCCTTTGCGCGAGAAAAGTGTTTCAACAGGGATTAGGTATTAGGGAATAGGTGTTAGGTATTAGGTGTTAGGTGGGCCTTAGTTCTATTCACCTAACACCTATTCCCTGATAACTGTGACCTATCACCTTACTCCACGCGAATGAAAAGCCCCCACTCCTCACCCCTTACCCTATCCCCCTCGGATATTGACCGCATCATCCAAATGGCATGGGAAGACCGCACGCCGTTTGAGGCCATTTATGTGCAGTTCGGGTTGAAGGAAGATGGCGTGAAAGCGCTAATGAAGCGCGAATTGAAGTTGAGTAGTTACCGGCTGTGGCGTGAGCGTGTTGAGGCCTGTGGCACCAAGCATGCAAAATTGCGCAGCGGCGACATCAATCGGTTCAAAAGCAACTCGCAACGGTCAATTTCAAACAACAAAATCAGTAAACGATAATTATGAGCACTTACTTATTGGCGGGCGCTGGCAGCGCAATGGCTCAAGCCACAGCCTCAAATCTTATTGCGCAGGGACACAGAGTCATTGGCCTCAGCCGCTCGGAGACTCAAGGATTCTCGGAGTTCCACACGGTTACATCGTATGGGTTTGGGTCCTACCCGGTATTGTCTGAGCCCATAGATGGCTTGGTATATTTCCCTGGCACGATCAACCTTAAGCCTTTTCACCGCTACACTCCGCTCGAGTTTTCCAATGACATGGAGATAAACACACTAGGAGCAGCGGCGTGCATCCAAGCGTATTTGGGCAATTTGAAACAAAGTTCCCAGGCATCAGTGGTTCTTTTCAGCACCGTGGCCGTTCAAGCCGGCATGCCCTTTCATGCCTCCATTGCCATGGCAAAGGGCGCGTTGGAAGCTCTTGTTCGTTCATTGGCCGCTGAATACGCGCCACAGATTCGCTTCAACTGCATTGCACCCTCATTAACGCAAACACCTCTAGGCGAAAAATTCTTGAATACGCCAGAGAAAATGGAAGGTGCTCAAAAGCGCAATCCGTTGAAAAAGGTTGGAACTCCGGGGGAGCTCTCCGACGCCATTGAGTTTCTTCTTACACCCAAGTCGGCATGGATTACCGGGCAGGTGCTTGCTGTAGACGGAGGCATGGGAGCGCTGAGGGTATGAGGAATGGTGGGGGGCAAACGGACCAAGCCGAAAAGGAGAATGGAGAATAAAGATCGGTACAGCTATTCTCCATTCTCCATTCTCCGATTTAAGTTCACCATCCCCGTAAGCCCCACCGAATCAACATGCAATTTTTTTTTGCTTCCCCTTGCATCGTTGAAACCTGTACTTATATTTGCACCCGCTTAGAAAAACGATGGCCCGTTCGTCTAGGGGTTAGGACAGCAGATTTTCATTCTGTAAACAGGGGTTCGATTCCCCTACGGGCTACAAAGCAAAAGTTGAAAGCCTCTGTGAGTTAAATGCTTACAGAGGCTTTTTCCATTTCAAGTAACAACGAAGCACTAAATTCCTAGAAAATCTTCTCTAGACAGAAACTCTTCGCGATTCATTCCTTAATGCACCCGTCGAGGTACGGACACCAAGCGTAGTCGAGGTGCGGTTGGCTAGGTAAGCCATAACCAACCACACCTGCCCTGCTCCTTTCTCCTTTGGAGAGGGGTCGGGGGTGAGGCATGGCCCTCGACATCGCTCGGGCACCGTCAATCCTGCTAAGAATATGGCCTCGGCTTCGCTCGGCCAGCACTTCACCGGGATTCAAACCACTCGGAGCGGTAGCGAACATGTTATTGAGAAAGCCATTTCCATAACTACCACAAGGAGGAGCAAGACTTCCAATCACACCAAGGGGCGCTAGCATCAGCTACCCAATCGATCCAACAGCTCGAAAACACGCTTCAGAAATAAAACACACCCAAGAATTGAAACACCCTCTAGGGTGTTTTAGGCATGCGAAAAACTTGATTATTGTATATACTATAGATAAAGGCATCTCCATCGTTTTTCAGCACCTCTAGATCCAATGACATCGCCAACCAAAACGTCTTGTTGAAGTAGTCGGTATACAAATCCATATCGTCAAAACCGGGCGAAGGCGGAATGAAAGTCCCAACCGCACCAGAGGTCAAATCGATCTTCTTACCATCCGTGGCATAGAGGTAATTGTTATCGACTGTAAAAGAATTCGCTCCTACTACCGGGTCAGTATATAAGGTCTGCAGCGTTGTGCGCTCATCCAAGCGCATATAACTATTGCCAAATTTAAAATAGACATCCGTATGATCTGGCGCATGGGAAAAGGCGATCTTGCCAACGCTCCCTTGCACGCCTGTAAGGGCTGCAATATCCCAAGTGTTTACAGTACCCGAAGAATATATCTGATAGATAATTGAATTTCCACGCGTCAACCAAATGCAATTTTCCGTTGGATCAGCTATCGCACGATAGTTAGGACTCACCTCAGGAAATGTAAACAAGGTATTGAACAGGTTGAGCTCATTCGGCTGTTTCACTTGCACTTCAGACCATGTTAAACGCCAAGTGGTGGCTAAGAAGGAATTATCAATGAGCATTTGTGTATTCCCACTAAATTCGAAAGGGTGCGGGGTAGACAATTGGAATGGATCACCCGTATTTATGTTGATCAATCCACTCGTCACATTCCCTGAATAGAAATAGGAGAACTCATCATCGCTTTCATAATAGTAATTGAGCGGCTCCCAGAAATAATAGGTTTCTGTATTCGGCGTTTCAATCCACTCTTCGTTCTCTGAATTCATTCGGTAAATCCAAGACCCCGAATTCAAATTTACTTCCATGTAAACACCGCTGCATGTGCTTTGAAGATTCCCCACGAAGTCTTGGCTAACATCCACCAGAGGCACATCAATGAGCTTACCCCACGCGGTGGGTGTGGTCGTTACACCTGCATTGACCGGCGGTGTAGGTTGAGGCTCCTCCTTTCCGCAAGAAACAAGCATTACACAAGGAACCAAAATGGTCAGTGCAGAGAATATTCTATTTTTCATTTATCAGTTTATTGTTGCACAAGAGTAACTTGTTCAAGTTGTATACGGGTTATGGATATAAAATGTTTTTGTCGCATTCGCACATCCAAAGACATGGTGATTACGGAGACAAGATTTAAAGCGCTTCTGCACAGAAAAAATCGGAGCTGAAAGACATAGGCCCTGTCTAATGCATGAGAAAATCGTTTCGCCCAACGATTGATTTTCGGGAAAGCTAGTGGAGCAAAACACTCTTCACATTCGCTCCAATACTGATAGCCATCTCCAGCGTGGGTAAATCATTCGGATCGCCGTTGAATGGATTTTCTATTTCTTCGGCAATTAACTCAATGCTCGTGAGAACATAAAGAATAAATACAGTAACGGGAGCAATGAAATAGAGCATCTGGGTGCCATAAATCCATGGAAAAAGCATTACATAAAAGAAAATAAACTTCTTCAAAAACACAGAATACGAAAAGGGAATTGGTGTGTTCTTGATGCGTTCGCATGCACCACAAACATCCATGAGCTTATTCAGCTCCGTCTTGAAGTGATAAATCGACATACCCTTGAGCTTTCCATCAACCCCCATGCGATGCATGTACTCCATGATGCAACGAAAGATTTCCAGCGGTTGATGCGAAGCCCCATCCACACGCTCCTGATATTCCGTCATGGAAGGGATCGCACATTCACGGTTATAAAAATCTCCGTCAATTCGCTCGCCCTTGAGATGCGCTTGCAAAGCGTAGGTGAACAGCTGCATAAGTGAAACGAGTGTTTTGCGCTCTTCCACGCAAGTGGCGGGCAATGTGGCATGCACATGCACGGCAAAAGACCGCATAGAATTGGTTAAATCGCCCCAAAGCTTTCTGCCCTCCCACCAACGATCGTAGGCGCTATTGGTTCTAAAAACCAACAATAGCGAAAGGGTGAATCCTAAAATGGAATAAATTGTGGAAATCGATTTGCTCAGTTCCCTTGTTTCCGAGTCAACCCAAAAGGCAAACTCCAGATAGCCAATCAATCCGGCATAGATGGCGATACCAAACATCAACGGCATCAACTGCCTGAACGTATCAGCCTTGTGCAGACGGAAAATAAACGTGAACCAATCCTTGGGGTTGTAGGTGATCATGCGTAGTCAGTGATAAACAGGGCTCTTACCTTGTGCTGTTACTATGTCCACCCTCATAATTCTTTCCGTACTTGGCCTTCATTTTGTCGACCCGTGAGACCTTGATAGGCACCTTCTTATTCTTATCCAATTTTTCGTGAAATGCGCCTCCGCCAGCAAGTTTAGGAGCCCTGACTTTAATTGGATTACTCGCGTGGCGATCTATTTCCTCGGGTAAAAAAATATCCGACACCTCCACTCCACTTGGCCATTCTGCTCGAGCGATGCTTGTTTGCGTGAGCGCTTCAACGGCATCAAACATTTCTGCTTCGGCTTCACTTCGAAACGTTAATGCTACGCCTTCTCTTTCTGCGCGACCAGTGCGGCCGATGCGGTGCACATAATCTTCCGGTTCTTTCGGAACCATAAAATTGATAACGTGTGACACCCCATGCACATCGAGCCCCCTTGCTAACACATCACTTGCAACCAAAATACGGCATTCGCCACTCTCAAATTCATCCACAGTGCGCAAGCGTTTGTTGGATGATTTATTGGCATGAATTACTGCGAGCTGCCCGACAAAATCATCGCCCAACTGAAACTCGATTCGATTGGCCATGTGCTTATCGCCAGCAAAAACGAGCACCTTAGTCATGGTTGAATCCGTGGTGAGCAAATGCTTAAGCAAATTCATCTTCGTGTTGAAGTTGGGCGTTTCGAAGACCCACTGATCAATCTTCGCAATAGGCTCATGCGCAGATTGTGTTACAACGCGCTTCACCGTCGGGAAATGTGATGAGATGAGTATTTCGACATCGGATGTCATGGTTGCCGAGAACATCAAGTTCTGGCGTTTTTCCGGAAGCAACTCAATAAGCTTCATAAGGTCATTTCGGAAGCCCATACTGAGCAAACGATCCACCTCGTCGATAACCAACTTTTTCACTTGTCGTGCATTGATTGAGCCATTCAGCAAAAGATCTGTCATACGGCCAGGCGTTCCTACCACCACATCTACACCCTGAGCAATCGCAGCAGCCTGCGTTTTTATGTTGGGCCCACCAAAAACACCCGTAATGGTCAAATTGGTGTAGGTCGCTATTTGTTTAAACTGCTCCTCAATTTGTACCACAAGCTCCTTGGTTGGAACTAAAATGAGCAAAGCCACCGACTTCTTCTCGCTAAATTGCCATTGGCGAATAAGTGGCATGAGATACGCCAGCGTTTTGCCTGTGCCTGTTTGTGCGATGCCAAGCACATCATGCCCCGCCATTACAAGTGAGAATGCCGCATATTGGATTTCGGTGGGCTTGTGAAAACCCATGTCATCGAGCGCATTGCGCAAGGGATTGTTTAGATTGAGTTCGTTGAATTGCATATTGTTACTGCAAAAGTAATCACAACAGAATTTACACCTTGCCTTGAAAGCTAGCCCTTCGAGCGAAGCAAGGAGGTCAGACAAAGCATATCAATTTCAGTTTGATTACCTGACAAGCAATCGTAAAGGTTTACGGCGTATTCCTTGGAGAACATAGATGATGCGCAATGCAAAAACTTATCGCTAATTTGCTCTCGTGTTGCCGGCAGCTTCCAATGACCCGGCCAACGATCGCTTGACGAAGAGCGACCGTCAGACAACCGAACTCGCACTTCCATTTTCGTAAAGTCGGCTGGAATATCGTGAACCATGACCAAGTGCGTGTTTGACAATAGCCGTTGAATTTCCGGACGATTGAGCTGTCGATCTGAAAAACTCTGTGGTGTAACCTTACCATCTACTATCGCTTGAACCACATTAAACTGAATACTGAAGCGGCATTCATCGGAACTTTTCGGATTGGGACGATCGCAATACTTAAAAACCGGGGCCTCAATATAGACGGAGCCTTCAAATGGGACATCGGGATTATGCAGTGGCAGTGCCGCATGAATGGACACCTGCATTGCGGTGTGTGCGGGCCAATACTTGAAAGCAAAACCGGGTGAAGTGAAACATCGAAGGCTTTGCATGCCTTCGATTAATTGTTTTCGATCAAAAAAATCACCTCCGAATACATCACCCCATCCGCCAGGCTCCTCAAATGTGCTGGAAGAAGCCGTAAATCCTTTTTTCGCGAGCATGGCACATTCCACACCGGCTCGAGCAGAATTACCGCTATGGGCAGCCTTTGTCATAGTACCTATGTTTCCTGCAATACCTCCTGCGCGGCTAGCTGCCATGCCCAAAGCCATGCAGGCCTGATCTTCAGAAAGCCCTAACCATATTGAAGCTGCCAGCGCAGCCCCCATAACCCCAACCGTTCCGGGCGGGTGAAAGCCTTGTTTCTGAAAAGGGAAATAGTTTTCGTGAACACGAGCGTCATTATCCGCGATCAGCGCCGCTGTGCGCAAATCGGCCTGCAATTCAATGCCTGCGGTAAACGCCTTCAAAAAGAGTTCACCATGCGGGTCGCTCTTTGCACCAGAAGACTCCCCATCGCACATCACAAGCGCGACCAGCGCCCCCAAAACAGGTGATACTACATGGGTGGGTGGATCAAACATAGGTTCGAAGTCCATAACGTGAATAGCAATGCCATGCACAAAAGCGGCATCAGGGACGGAAGTAGCATAATCATGGCCCGGCAAATAGCTGGTCGACTTGCCTCCTACTTCGCGCAAATGATTGACAACAATTGCGACATTGGGATGAGCTAAACCTTCGATCATTACGCCCATTCCATCCACAATAAGATTTCGTACCTTGGACTGAATAGGCTCAGCAATATTGGCATAATGAATAGAATAAGCCGATTCCACGACTTGTCTCGTCACACGTTGTTCTCTCATACAATTTTATGATTGCAAGGTAATAGTTGAAGGTAGCGAGCTCAAAATGCGCTCTTGATTCGGTCCATGCCGCATTATTCGCACATTATTATGGTTAAAGGCAAAAATGGGATACGAGCCAGGTTTCGAAGAGGCCACTTGCGAGTTGGATATTAGCAACGGTATACAGCGCTCTCGCCCGAATCGAAGCGCTCTGTCCAGATCAACAATAGACCCCAATGCATCCCCACTAATATTAGCGCTAGTGCATATAGGTGCATGATAGTGGGCGCCAGCAAAAACAGGATTTGAATGATCTTTTATAAACGCATTCTCAATAGCAATAAATAAATTTCGCTCAGGTCCCTCCGACAAGAGCAAGCCCTGATGCGTTCCATTCGTTACTGCAGGTGACTCTACTCCCGATTCCGAAATCTTGAGGCGAATAAAGGAGCCTTCTAATAATCGCGCAGCATCTGCTTCATCCGCTAAAAAATCGGGCAGAAGATGAGGTGATGCTATGCGAATAAAATGATTGACATTCCCAATTGCCGAACCATAGTGTTTACCTGAAATCCGAGATTTCGCTCTATTCAAAGCCTCAACACCCTTGTAAGTCGACGGTGCAATCAAAGCGAATACAGAGGGCAACTGAACAATGGCGACAGGATTAACAGAATGCATAACACACAGAAGTTCGGATAGAGTCTCTTCTTGCAATATATCAAGCTGCAGTATTGACATTACTTCAAATGTAAACATTGTCGTACTAAAATGGAAATCATAAAAAAAAGCCCGGCAATTGCCGGGCTTATTGAAGCATAAACCTATATGATCAAAACTCTTAGTTAATCTTTACCAAACGCACAGCACCAGATTCAGTGCCGTTCACGAGAACGACCTGGTACATGCCTTCTGCCCACGCTGCAACATCGAGCATGTAAGCTACATTGGCAGTGATGCGAATTCCGTCCATCACCTTACGGCCTGCCTGGTCGAGAACAAACAACTGACCTTCCACTGCCGATTCAACTCGAACCGCATTCGTAGCCGGATTCGGGTAGATTGAAATCGGAAGAACATCATTCATTTCATCAACACCCACAGAGGCGTTCACAGCCAACTCGAACGTTGAAGTACAGCCTAAAGCTGAGGTAACGGTGAGTGAAGCCGTGTAGTTACCCGAAGCGGCATACGTGTGAGTTGGGTCAACATCGGTTGAAGTTGTGTTGTCGCCAAAGTTCCAATCGTTATCTGCAATCGATCCTGCGCTGATAGTAGAGTTGTTGTCGAATGTAACAACACCTGTTCCGGCATCAAATGAATATGTGAAGGTTGAAACGGGTGAAGTTGAAACGAATACCTCGCTTGGCACTTCATAGCTGCAACCATTAGCCGCTGTAAGTGAAAGTACGATTGGCGTTACACCTGAAGAAGTGATGCTTGCTGAAACATTCTGACCATTGGCGGTTGTACCATCACCAAACGCCCAAGCGTAGTTGGTAATCATGCTGCCGTCTATCATATCGGAATAGCTCAATTCAATTGGGCTTCCCACGCAATATGGAGCAGCAGAGATGATTTGAATTGGAGCCGGAGGTGCTGCACCGTCAATTATGCGATTACCGCTTGCTTCACCGTTGATCCATGTACTGATTGAGTTAAAGTCGGTGCTAAACACTGCAGCGCAATCATCGAGTACTTCAAACTTGATGTGTGCAATTACGTCACCGTTTGCAAACGCTACATCAGTGTTGCGAGTTGCTGTGAGACGCACATACTGATCAGCTACATTGTAATGTGCTACTGCCTCTACATCCGATGCAATTGTGATAGTAGCGTTGTAGGCCAATTTATTCTGGTTGAATTTCATTGCCACATCCAGTGCACGGGCATTCGAGCCAACTAGTTGTGCAATTACAGGAACTTCAATGAAGCTTGAAACGCCATCGTTAGTAAGCACTGCTTGGCTCAAATCGAAGATTACACTGTCTGCAACGTTCACCGGATTGCTGCCGTAGCTGCCGTTGGCATCACCCAAAAGTATCGCCTTGAAATTGTCGGCATTCCACTGCTGACACTCGGTGCTATTCGGGTTGAAATCGGAGGCAGAAGTAGGCAACACAAATGGAATTGCCGGAACACGCGCTGAAGAGAAACCAACTTGGTCGTCGGCTGGGAATGAAACTGAGATAGCAAACGCAGCGTCGCTCAAACGAGCGTCATCGACAAAGATCCAATCTTTTGAAGGCTGCCCATTTGAGTTACCTTGGTTATCATAGTTCCAAGCTTGCTGGTACTCACCAATCATGAGAGTAGCACGCTGGTTGATCTGAGAAATATCACCTGCAGTCACTGCACCATCGAGGTTTACATCAAGCGCCAGTATCTGCCATAGAGAAGGAGTCAAAGTTCCGTTGAGAAGTGCTTTGGCCACGAGAACGTCGGCGCCGTTTACTGTATTCTGGGTAGAGGCAGTGTTATCGATTGCACGTTCAATAGATACATCTGTACCATTGGTTAGGTCGATGGTAAATGAACCATCCGCGTCCACTTCGTAAGAAATCGCGGGATTTACTGTGCCGTTGCTTGCCGCATAAGACGTAGTTGCAGGTGCTTCAGCAGCCGTTGTTTCGTTGTTTGTAAGCAATGCATTGCTTCCACCTGCTGCAATGTTTCCTGCTTGCAGTGTATTCAACTCAGAATACATGTAGGCAGCATTTGCCGCCGATGCAACCGGACCACTCACATAACTTTCGATGATAGAACTTACGCTTACCTCCGTTGAATCGGAAGCGCCGAAAGCAGCTAGGCGGTTGAAGTTCACACACAACAAATCACCGTAGCCTTGGAATTGTGTGCCTGCCGGAGCAGAGCCATTCAAGGTGATTGTTACCTGCACTACACCCGCAGCGGTTGTGTTTACAGTGGCATTTACATACGATGCATCAATCATATCGTCGGATAACGTTGCTGACCCTGTTGGTTCGAGGTATGTAGCATCGTAGTTGAGAGTGATGTCGTATCCGATAACACCTGAAATCGGGAATGCCGCTGACGCCGCGACAGGCGCGCAGAATTCGCCAATGTTACACGTTTGCGTCACCGACTCAACAGCGTATGCCTCCGTAGATGGGTCGAGCACGTCGATGCTGACAGAAACCGAAGTCGTTTGTGCACCGTTGCTATCAGTAGCTACGGCAACAATTTCAGCCGGACCCGCCATGCTCATCCAGTTTACGATAAAAGGAGCTGCGTTGGCAGTGCCAACCGATACACCATTTATAAAGAATTCAACACTTACGATTGTTCCATCGCTATCCACCGCATCAGCGGTAAGAGCAACCATTTCTGGCGCTGTAACATCAGTGGTAGAGAATGGGAAGGTAATTGAAACGGTTGGAGCTATGTTGGTATTCACTGTGATGAGAACCTCGTTCGAAGTTGTAGACAACCCTGAATCATCGGTAGCAACTGCAGTGATTGCTTGGTCAACTCCAAGAGTTGCTGTCCATACCACGGAATAAGGAGCCGAAGCATCTACACCTACCGACGCACCGTTTACAAAAAACTCGACCTGTGCGATGGCACCATCAGAATCAGAAGCCGTTGAAGAAAGTGTTATGGACGAACCCTCAACGGCAACTGTTGGCGCTGCGAGGGTTACCGTTGGCGCTGAATTGCTCGAAACAGTGACATTGATTGTTTGCGAATCGGCGGTAAGACAATCACCGTCAATAGCAGTTGCAGTAATTGTATGACCTCCAAATGTAGCGTTGTAAACCACTTCAAAAGGTGCAGTGTTGTCGCTACCCACTGACACACCGTCTACGAAAAACTCAACCGCAGTAACGTAGCCCAGCTCATCGTTTGCATTAGCAGTTAGCGTATAGTCGCCGAAACCAATTGTTGCACCATTGACTGGTGACGTGAGGGATATGGTTGGAGCGATATTGCTGTTGTAGTTCAGGGTGGGGTGAGTAAGTTCACCAGCCATTGGGTTCGATGCTACATAGTTTTCAGCAACACCCGTTGATGCATTCACCAGCTGCACATTGAGTGCAAAAGCGATATCACCATTCAAGGTGAATTGTGCAATCATCACACGGTTTGATGCAGTGGGCCCAACAATTCCACCTAAGGCTGCAACTGCGCCTCCATCGATTAAAACAGAATTACCGGGTGTTTGGTCGAGGGCTTCCAATGCTCCACCAACACCAAGTGAGTTAGGAACGAGGTAGGTCGTAGGTGAATTTGGAGTCATTCCATCTTGTGCGTTTGCTCCATTGATTGGAGAACCATAACATCCACCGGGATTGTTTGCCAAGACGTTTTGTAGATTCCCTACTGAACCGTCGGTATCTTCGATTTTCA
>CAMBPD010000036.1 GCA_945869405.1 Chryseobacterium gleum
TTCATGGAAATGGTATAAGAACTCATGCGGTGGTATCTGTGTGGGCACCGGCACAAACCTGACAGTAATGCCTCTATGCAATACAACCTACTATGTTCGTTCAGAAGGAGGTTCTTGCGGCACAACTTCATGCATGTCGATTACCATAAACGTAAACTTCACACCAAACCGTCCTGCTTACATTACCGGTCTTACTTCCGGTCTTTGCAACCGCACCGGTGTAACCTACTGCACACCTGCTGTAACCGGAGCTACCTCTTACCAATGGTCAGTTCCGACTGGTGCTACCATCGTAAGCGGTCAGGGCACTACTTGCATCACCGTGAACTTCAGTGGTTCATTGGGATCGAATAACACATGTGGCTATTCTGCCATCTGTGTGAGGGCGAACAATGCTTGCGGACTAAGTGCTGCGCGTTGCATTAACTTGTACACAGCTCCTAGCGGATTTGCCACACTTACAGGTCTAAGCTATGTAACGCAAGGCGCAACTACTACCTACTCAATAAACGCAATTAGCGGAGCCACAACCTACAATTGGAACGTTCCGACAGGATGGACCATTTTAAGTGGCCAAGGAACAAACAGCATTAGTGTGTTGGTTGGAGCTAACTCAGGAAGCGTAGTCGTAACTCCGGCTAACTCTTGTGCCAATGGTTCACCACGCAGTAGGTATGTGTGTGTGAGCCGTCCGGGCTTCCGTGACGCTGGCGTATCTGAAATTGAAATTCCGGATGCAATCCTCTACCCGAACCCGGCCAACGAGTCGTTCACTATCGAAAGCGGTGATGCAATGCCATCCTTCCTAGAAGTAATGGACATTTCTGGCAAGGTCGTTTACAGCGGCACAGGAGTTCGTCAAGTGAATACTCAACAGTTGAGCACTGGTTTCTACCTGGTTCGCATCTACTTCAACGAAGAGATTCAAACCAAGCGACTTGAAATAGTGCACTAATAAATTGTATTTCTAGATCATTTGAAAAACCCCGGAATTCCGGGGTTTTTCTTTTGTACACACTTCAAATACAGGCTGAATAACTTTTCCATTTGGCCCGTTGCCAGTTTCACTTTTCATTAGTACCCTTGCAACGCTAATTTTGGGCGTGAAACGACTCTAAACAAATGCTAAACCCTTGACTGCAAGTCATTCCTTGCTAAACGATTTATATGATTCATTACGTTAGAGGTAAACTCATCGAGAAAAGTCCGGTGCACGCTGTTGTTGACTGCAACGGTATGGCCTACTACCTGCATATTTCATTGGGCACCTTCAGTAAGTTGGGAGAGTCTGAGATGATCACCATGTACACCCATTTCAGTATCAACAGCAACGACTTTTCCACGCATTTGTATGGATTTGCCGACGATCAAGAGCGTGATGTTTTCCGTAAGCTAATCTCTGTGAGTGGCGTTGGCCCAAATACCGCACGGATGGTGCTGAGTGGGTTGAGCACCGATGAGGTGAAACAGATGATTCTGATGCGTGATGTGGCTGGTTTTAAACGCATTAAAGGTATCGGAGAAAAAACAGCAGAGCGGATCATTATTGACTTGCACGATAAGGTGGGAAAGACTGGTGAAGTATTTACAGAGAAAATTGGCGTACCAGGCAATATCCAAAAACAAGAAGCGTTAACGGCCCTGACTTTATTAGGACTAGACAAAGCCAAATCCGAAAAACTCATTGATAAGATCATGGTCATGCAGCCAGGGATTGCCCTAGAAGACCTGATTAAGCAAGTATTAAAGCAACTGTGACGAGAAGAATTTTGACATCCAACAAGCTAGCTTTGGCTGCAAGGCTTTGTTTTGTGCTGTCATTTAGTGCGCTCGTGTGGCTGGGAATGGCGAACCCCAACTTTCGTTACCTTCAAGCGGAACACAATCAACGTAGCGAAACCGAAATCGCTTCACCTGACACCATTGGTGATTTGATTTGGCCTGTGGAAGATGATGTCAATCCCACAGAAGATGCCAGTGGCATCAACATTCCTCTCCCCGAAAACATTCAATATTCGGTAGAATACAACCCCGTCACAGGTCAATACGAAGTTGTGCAGTCTGTTGGCGGAAAATTCGATTACCGGCCACGCACCTCCATGACGCTCGAGGAATACATGGATAGCCAAGAAAGCGAAAATATCAGTTCGTATTGGAAGGAAATACAGGAAGAGGAGGATGAAGCCAATAGGGAGTATTCGAAAGTCATTAAAATTGGAAGTGAAGGATTTGAAAATATTTTCGGCTCCAACGAAATCGAAATACGTCCGCAAGGCTCCGCAGAATTAACCTTCGGTGTTAACTCATCGAAAACGGACAATCCCCGTATCCCGGAACGTCAAAGACGCATCACCACCTTCAACTTCGACCAAAAAATACAGTTGAATGTAGTGGGTAACATAGGCACCCGCATGAAGCTGAACGTGAACTACAACACGGAAAGCACATTTGACTTTGAAAATCAAATGAAGCTTCAGTACACCGGAGACGAGGACCAAATCATCCAAGGAATTGAACTCGGTAACGTTTCATTGCCGCTTAGCGGTTCACTTATTCAAGGGAGCAGCAGTTTGTTTGGAGCAAAGGTTTCCACCAAATGGGGAAGACTTCGCAATACAACGGTCGTATCACAACAACGCGGAGAGCGAAAAGAGATTACCATACAAGGCGGAGCACAATCTACCAACTACGATATTACCGCCGACAACTATGAGGCAAACCGACATTACTTCCTCTCTAGCTGGTTTCGTGAAGAATATGACCGCGCCATGGCCTCGCTGCCCGTTGTTGGAAGCGGTGTAAACATTACACGTATCGAGGTGTGGCTTGTAAACCTCCAATCCAACACACAAGATGTGCGCAATGCCATCGCTTTTACCGATTTGGGTGAAGCCCCAGAATACATTTCAAGCGACCTTACCGACGGCGCAGGTGGAGTCCCCCTCCAAGACAACATCTTGTTCGACAATTCGAACATCGCCGTAACTGCCGGAGGAAACCCCTCCAACCTCAACAACGATATTTACCTAGAGTCCACAGGAACGGATCCATCCAACCTAAACACACCGTTTTCTCAAGCGGTACTCAGCGGGAGCCAAGCCATACAAGCAATCGCCTCCAATACCGCTGGTGGTTTCAGTGCGATGCAAAACGGAACGCACTTCGAGCGCGTAAACAACATGCGAAAGCTCACGCCCACGGAATACAGCTTCAACACACGTCTTGGGTTCATCTCCTTAAAACAATCCCTCAACAACGCAGAGGTACTTGCCGTTTCCTACGAATACACGCTCAATGGAAACACCTTTCAAGTGGGTACCATTTCGCAAGATGGTTTTGCCGCACCTCAAGCACTTATTCTCAAACTCCTCAAGCCCAGTATTACTCGTGTAAAACTGAGCAACAACACACAAGCACCGCTGTGGGCCAACATGATGAAGAACGTCTACTCGCTTGGTGCTTTCGGCATCGCGCCTGAAAATTTCCGACTCGACGTTTGGTACAACAACCCAACAACAGGTGTCAATCAAAACTACATTCCACGGCAACCGTTGGATGGTCAAATACTCTTGCAGGTGCTCAATTTGGATAGAATTGACGCCCAGCAAATGCCCTATCCGGATGGGTTCTTCGACTTCATTCCAAATGCATCTACCAATGGTGGATTAATTGACGCACAGAATGGTCGAATCTATTTCCCCGTTGTGGAACCGTTCGGAAATCATCTAGCCAAAAAAATTCGCGACGGGTTGCCCGGACAAGACGCATTGGCCAATCAAATTATCTCGCAAGTGGTGTATCAGCCACTGTATGACAGTACCAAAACAGCGGCGCAAATCCTTTTCCCTAACCTCAACCGATACCGCATCAAAGGTCAGTACCAATCCTCATCGGGCTCTGAAATTTCTCTCAACGCACTTAACATCCCACAAGGATCGGTTGTGGTTACTGCGGGTGGAATAAAACTCACTGAAGGCATAGATTACACGGTAGACTACAACCTTGGTCGCGTGCGTATTTTGAATGAAGGAATCTTGAGTAGCGGGCAGCCCATCAAAGTTTCTACAGAAAGTAATTCGATGTTCAACCTGCAATTTAAGACTATGCTTGGCAGCAGGTTCGATTATAAGTTTAGCGACAACTTTGCGGCAGGCGCTACATTTTTGAACCTGCGCGAACGCCCTGTCACGCAGAAAGTAAACATGGGCGACGAACCCGTGAACAACACTGTTCTTGGACTTGATCTGGCCTATCAAAAGGAAGCTCCATGGCTGACACAGCTCGTAGATAGAATACCCCTGATCGATACCAAGGCCAAATCGAATATCTCGTTTGGCGCAGAAGGAGCTAAATTATTTCCGGGCCACAGCAGAGCCATTTCAAAAGACGGAAATTCCTATCTCGACGACTTTGAAGGTAGCCAAAGCATCATCGATTTAAGAAGCCTGAACCAATGGTTTATGGCAAGCACTCCAAAACAACAATCCAACCTATTTCCAGAAGGTAGCTTTGAAGACAGCTTAATTTATAATTACAACCGAGCGCGCTTGAGTTGGTATGTCATGGATCCTTTATTCTTCCGAACCACAAGCGGTCTTACCCCTCAAAACATTATTGACGATAACTGGTATAGCGACCACCGCATGCGCGAAGTCCTGGAAAGTGAGGTATTCCCCAATCGACAATTGCCTCCAGGCACTCCGCCTAACATCGCAACATTCGATTTGAACTATCAACCCTCGGAACGGGGTCAATACAATTATGAGTTACCATTTGGAACCAATGAGTCAGCAGGTCTTTCCACTAGTGGTAAACTACTCGACCCCGAGAGCCGTTGGGGTGGAATTCAACGCGCACTCACTACTACTGACTTTGAAGCTAGCAACGTTCAGTTCATTCAGTTTTGGTTGATGGATCCTTTCAATGAAGACAGCGAAAACGACACCGGTGGTGATCTCTATTTCAATTTAGGCAATGTGTCTGAAGACGTTCTGAATGACAACAACTGGACGTATGAGAACGGCTTTCCAAGCCCGAACTCAGCACTCGACACAGACACCTCAACATGGGGTATATATCCGTCTCCGAACAACTTCAACGTTGTAAATGCATTCGACAACTCAACAGGCAATTACACCTCTCAAGATATAGGTATCGATGGGTTGAGCAGCTCTGCGGAATCCGGGTTCTTCGCTGACTGGCTCAATGAGGTAAATAGTCACCTCACAGACTCTGCCTATGCAGCTTATGCGCAAGATCCATCCAACGATGACTTCGCTTATTTCCGAAGTTCTCAAGCAGATGCAGATGAATTGAGTACACTGGAGAGATACGTTTATTTCAACAATAACGAGGGCAATTCAAACACTGAAACGCCCGATGGATATCCCATTACAGCCACTACCCTTCCCAACTCAGAAGACATTAACCAAGACATTACGCTAAACAATATTGAGAGTTATTTTCAATACCGCGTAAGCTTGCGTCGGAGCGATTTGGGTGAAGCAAATATTGGTCGCAACTACATCACCGATACCTTCGAGGCCACGCGTACCGTTGCAGATGGTGAGGAACGCAAGATTCGCTGGTATCAATTCAAAATCCCAATCAAAGAATTTGAAACCCGTTATGGTGGGATTGCCGACTTCCGCTCCATACGCTACATGAGAATGTTTCTCAAAGGGTGGTCACAACCCGTATCGCTGCGGTTTGCCCGCCTCGAATTGGTGCGCGGCGAATGGCGCAAGTTTGAAGGAGCTTTGAAATCACCAGGTGAGATTGAAATGAGTGATCCGCCGCCCACAATCTTCAACATTGCAGCGGTCAACATCGAAGAAAACGGCAATCGTGAACCAGTGCCTTATGTGGTGCCTCCGGGTATCATTCGCGAGCAAGACGTTGCGAGTGCAAACCTACGCAGCCTCAACGAGCAGTCGCTTTCCTACCAAGTGTGCAACCTTGAAGATGGAGATTCGCGTGCTGCTTACCGCACAGTCAATTTTGACTTACGCCAATACAAGCGACTGCGGATGTTCTCGCACGCTGAAGCCCTTGGCCTAGAGAGCGAATTGAAAGATAAAGACCTCACTGTATTTGTTCGTTTAGGTTCTGACTTCAACGATAATTACTACGAGTACGAGTTGCCGATGAAGGTGACAAGTTGGTATACGACGGACGACGAAGCTATTTGGCCCGAAGAAGATAATTTCGACATATTAATCAAAGACCTTCAAAACCTTAAGGCGAATAGACCGCCGGGAACGCCCATCACGAGCGAATACACTTCACGGGTGGGTGATGCGAAAATTACCGTCAAAGGAAATCCGAACATCGCCAATGTTACCGTGCTCATGATTGGTGTGCGCAACCCTGCCAAATTGGGCAATGTGTTTGCCTCTAACGACGACGGAAAATCGAAATGTGCGGTTGTTTGGATGAATGAGTTGCGCCTCTCTGAGTTTGATGAAACAGGAGGATGGGCGGCTGTAGCCAGACTTAACGCAACGCTTGCTGACTTTGCCACACTTGCCGTGGCTGGCAACATGTCAACGCCCGGTTGGGGCACGCTCGAGCAAACCGTGCAAGAGCGCCAACAAAAAACAGTGGTTGGCCTAGACGCTAACTCAACACTTCAATTGGGGAAATTCTTCCCTGAAAAATGGGGTGTTACTTTACCGATGTACGTCGGTTATTCAGAGACCGTAAATACCCCTCGCTTCAGTCCGCTGCAACCCGATTTGGAAATGGGTGATCTTCCAAATGTGAGCCAAGACGTGAAGAAAAAGTCGCAAGATTATGTGAAGAGAAGAAGCATCAACTTCACCAATGTGCGCATATCACCCAAGAAAGGAGCGGCGACACCCGATGCAGCGAAAACACCACCTGCAGCAGGAGCAGCTCCGCCACCGCCTGCGGGAGGTGCAGCGGGCGCCGGCAAAGAACGCTTCTACAATATCAAAAACTTCTCAGTTACCTACTCTTATAACGAGGAATACAAACGCGACATCAACATCGATTGGCGCTTGCAAAAAACTTACCTCGGAGCATTCGACTATTCGTTTACAAACAAACCAAAAGAGATTAAGCCATTCGAAAAAATTCCAATAATCAAAACATCGAAGTACCTCAAATGGATCAAGGACTTCAACTTCTATCCTAGCTACAAACAAATCGGTTTCCATACCGAGATGAATAGAGGATACGAAACAAGTCGGATACGAAATAACACACTCGAACTTACCGGAGTTTACAGCGATTTACTGTTGACCACACAAGTGCAGAAAACCTGGAATTGGACACGTGCTTACACCTTCAAATACGATCTTACCAAGAGTTTGAAATTTGATTTCGCAGCCAATACAGCTGCCCTTGTTGGTGAACCACGCGGAGTGATTGACAAAGAAAATACGGAGTGGTTCGACGCATACAAAGACACCGTCTGGAGCAACATTCAAGCGGGAGGTGCTAACACTACTTACAACCACAACGTAAACATCAGTTACAAACTCCCATTTGAAAAGTTCCCGCTTATTGACTTCATCAGCAGTGATGCCCGCTATGCAGCAACCTACCGTTGGAATAGAGCTCCTTTTTCGCAGGACTCATTGGGAAATACCATTCAGAATACAAGGCAATTGCAACTTAACGTGCAAGGCAATCTTGAAACTCTCTACAACAAAGTTCCCTTACTAAAAGACATCAACACGGGCAAAAAACCGAAAGACGACAAGAAGAAAAAAGAAAAAGAAGACCCAACCAAGAAAGATGGGTTTGGAAAAGATGAGAAGGAGAAAGAAGAAAAGCGCGAACCCATCAACCCGACACATGTTGCTCTTCGCTTCCTGATGATGGTGCGCAACGTAAACGCAACCTATACTCGCAATGAAGGGATATTGCTACCCGGTTATGCTCAACCTTCGCGTATTCTCGGAATGGATGAGAGCTTTAATGCGCCCGGGGTGCCGTTTTTAATGGGGCAACAAAACACTGATATATGGGGTGATCCGACGGGAGAAAACTTTGCTCTTAACGCCGCAGCTAATGGGTGGTTGGTGCAGCTTCCCGCGCTAAACACTCAATACAATGAGACGTATTCCGAAACATGGAACTACAAAATCAACCTTGAACCTATAAAGAGCTTTAAGATTGAACTTACCGCCAATCGCACAGAGGGAAGAAATCTGACAAGCTTTTTTCGCCTCGATGATGAATCGGGAGAGTACGTATTCGACTCGCCTATGGAAACAGGAAACGTGAGTGCTTCCATCATTTCATGGCCCACTGCCTTCTTCCGTGACGATGAAAAAAACGACTACCAAAACGATGCTTTCGATGCATTCTTAGCCAACCGTCTCAACTTCTCTGAACGTCTCAATAGCGAGAGCTATCAAGTGGAATCTCCCGAGGCCAATGGCTATTACAACGGTTGGGGCCCTACTTCGCAAGACGTAGTTATACCTGCATTTTTGGCCGCCTACACGGGGCAAGATGTAAATGATGTTTCCTCCAACCCTTTCAAGGCAAAGGTTCAACCCAACTGGAGCGTAACCTACGATGGGCTCTCGAAGATACCCGCTATAAAAAAGTACTTCAAGCAGTTTAACCTCCGGCACAGCTACCGGTCTACCTATACCACAAGCTATGTGAGCAATCTCAACTTTACTCCCGATGCAGAAGGCCTTCCTACAACGTTCGACCAAAGCGATTTCCCAAACTACATCACGCGTCGACAAATAAACAGCGTCAATATATCGGAGCAAATAACTCCGCTATCGCTCGACATGACCCTAAAGACTAAGAAGAAAAAGAATAAAGAAAAAACCAACGAACCACAACTGAAAGTGGAATACAAGAAAGACAGAACGCTTGCTTTGGGTCTCACTAATTACCAAATTACAGAAACAAAAAGCAACTCGCTCACCCTGGGTCTTGGCTATAAAATCAACGAGGTTCCCAATCCATTCAGGAAGAAAAAAAGCAAGCTGCCTATTAAGATGCTTGCGAATACAACCCTCAATTTAAGAGCCGATCTTACTGTGCGTGATAACGTAACACTGATTCGAAAAATGGTCGAGCAAACAAGTCAGCCCACGGCAGGGCAGCGACTCTATAGCTTGAAGACAAGCGCAGATATGGCCGTAAGCGACAAGCTTACCATTCGCTTCTTCTACGATCATCAACTGAATAAACCGAAGATTTCTACCTCATTCCCGACCTCAAACATTTCGACCGGTATATCGCTGCGTTTCAGCCTAAATAATTAAGCACCGCTTAGCAAACAACCATTGATGGGCGCCACACGCAAGACATTTCTTTCGAATCTGCTGTTGCTCATTGGTCTCAATTTGCTCATAAAACCCTTTTACATTCTCGTTGTTGAAGCACATGCACAGGAACGCATTGGCCCAGATGAATTCGGATTGTACTTCGCACTGCTGAACATTTCATTTGTGCTCAACATACTTCCAGACCTGGGCATAACCAATTGGAACAATAGACACATCGCGCAGCAAGCCGCCATTTACCAGCAAGAAGTAAAGCAACTCCTGCGCATGCGTGGCCTACTCAGCCTAGTCTATTTAATCGCATGTGTATTCTTTGCCCTCTACATTGGTTACGAAGGACGGCAAGTCTATTTGATGTTTGTGCTTGCTGTAAACCAGATACTCGCTACGGGCGTGGTTTTTTTGCGCTCGTACCTCGCAGGCATGCACTCCTTCCGAGCCGACAGGATTGTTTCGGTGGGCGATCGGTTGATACTCATTGTGTGGATGTTAGTTGCGCTTTGGCACTTCCCAACGTCACAACCTTTTCCACTCGAATATCTTATCTACGGGCAAACCGCTGCCTATGCAATTACACTGGTTATGGCCTTTGCTTTCGTTTGGCGTTTGCGTTCTAATGGCGTCAAACATGAAATCATTCCTACGAAAACAGTATTGGTTTCGAGTATACCCTTTGCAGCGTTGATTCTGTTCTCCATGATCAGTGGTCGGGCCGACGGAATAATTCTTGAGCGCTTGAGTGGAAGCTACGACGCAGGCATATACGCAATGGCCTACCGATTGGGCGATATGCTCAGTATGATTTCCTATCTGTTTGCCGTTCTGCTTCTGCCTATTTTCTCGCGGATGCTTTCTCGAGACGAACCACCTAACGCTCTCTTCAGTATCGCTTTTCGTTTGCTCTTTTCCGGCTGCTGCTGGATAACGCTTCTGTGTGTGTTCGTTCCTGAATGGATACTCGACCTGTTATATACCAACCATGTTACGGAGGCTTCACTTGTGCTTCCTTGGACGATGGGCGCAGCCGCTCTCTTCTCGCTTCAGTACACCACCGGCACCCTGCTGACCGCTGCAGGTAAAATGAAGCCCCTCATTGTGCTTTCTACTCTTGCGCTGCTGGGCAACATCGCATGCAACTTTGTATGGATACCTTCCCAGGCATCAGTTGGAGCAGCCAAAGCAGCCTTTGTAACTCAAGCGTTTGTATTGGTAGTACAACTTGCACTCACGCAGCGCATTTTCCGCACATGGAGCAGTGGACTCATACTTCGCACACTCGCTTTCGCTGCTATTCTGTGCTCAGTTGCCATTGCCATTGCCAGCTGGCTCAATAATCCTTCACATATATTCCTCCTCATTACAGCAAGCACAGCGCTTGTTGGAGTGTTCTTGAACATGATACCGTTGCGTGAACTTATTGCCGCAGTAAAACCCACCCAACGCGCCGACACGCATCCATCCTAATCAATTCAACCACCTTTACATTTGCTAACGCAATCAATCGAATACCATGACCGATAACAACAGTAAAACCGACGGAATGTCTCTGGAGTCTACCAATTTATTCATCCTACTGTATTCCTGGAGAAAACCCATACTCGTGGTTTCAATTGCAGCAGCTGTAGTTTCAGCAGCTGTAAGCCTCATCCTAAAAGAACGCTTTAAAAGCACCGTCGTGTTGTATGCAGAGCAACAACACTCGTTTGGCGCGCAGCTATTGGAGGATGTTCAAAAAGAAGACTTACTCACTTTTGGAGAAGAAGAAGACGCTGAGCGCTTATTGCAAATTATAAATTCCGACCAGGTTCGAAACAAGATCATCGACAAGTACCAACTCTGGGATGTATACGAGGTAAAGCGAGACCAACGCGGAGCGAATACACTTATCTCCAAGGAATACCAAAACAACGTATCGGCACAACTTACCAAGTTTGGCTCGGTTGAAGTTGCTGTGCTCGATGAGAAGCCGGAGCGCGCGCGCGGCATGGCCAACGACATTGCACTATTCTCTGACTCAGTCGCCAATCGGATGCGCAGCGAACGCGCAATGACCGCATTCAAATATGCCGAAACCTCACTGCAAAGCGTATTAAATGAAGTGAAAACGATGGAAGACTCTATGCGCGTGTTGCAAGAAATGGGCGTCTATAGCTATATCGATCAAATTGCGGCACTTACCGAGATGTACGGAACAGCAATTGCCGACGGACACCCCGACCGCGCCCAACAATTGAAAAGCCAAATGGATTTTCTGTCCAAGTATGGAACTACCTATGTGAATCTCGAGACAAACTTGAAAGAAGCCTACGAAAAACTCAATGTCGTTAGAAAGCGTTATGACTTGATGAAGATTGATGTTGAAAGTAATATCTCTGTGATGCGTGTAGTCGACTATGCGAGTGCGGCAGACAAAAAATCGTTCCCCATTCGCTGGCTTATTGTTGCCATGAGCACTATTTCTGCCTTCGTCTTTACGTTCATTGTTTTGCTCATTGTGGATAATTTCAACCGCTTGCGCTCACAGGGAAGAATTTGATGGTATGACTCATCCGTTCACTATTTCCGCACGCACACTCTATGTTCTTTCCGCTGTTTTTTTAGCGGTAATGACCATTGGTATCTATTCAGAACTGTATGCAGTTTTGCTCATTCCCGCGCTGTTGGTAGTAGGTTGGGCTGCTTTTTTTCAACTCGATTATCTCATTCTTTTTATAGCATTCTGCGCGCCCTTCAGTATTAACATCGAACAACTGGAAGTCGGCGGTGTAGGCATGTATCTACCCACTGAACCTCTGCTTTTTGGTGTACTCATCCTCTTCATTTTCAAACTTCTCTCAGGAAAAAGTATTGATCAAGCCATTTTCAAGCACCCCATCAGCTACATTGTATACGCCTATCTAGGGTGGATGGCAATCACTTGTATTACCAGTGAATATCCGCTGGTAAGTCTAAAATTTTTCACCACCCGCCTTTGGTTCATCGTGCCCTTTTATTTCATCGCTACACATATTTTTCGCGACCGTTCGAAACTCAAAGGCTACCTTCTACTCTACTTCTTCTCGCTCAGCTGTGTCATTATTTACACCGTATTTCGCCACGCTCAATTCGGCTTCGACAAAGACTCAGCACATTGGGTTATGGAACCTCTATTCAAGGATCATACGAGTTATGGAGCGGTGCTGGCGATGTACTTTCCTATAGTAGTTGGATTGCTAATGCAACGCAACTTGAATGTGCTCATGCGTGTATTGCTGTCACTTGGATTTATAATTCTCACGACCGGTATTATACTATCCTACACACGTGCTGCATGGATATCGATCATAGGCGCTGCCGCCATATTGGTGGTTATGCTCTTTCGCGTTCAACTGCGCCAGATAGTTCTTGGAGCTGCACTCGCCGGAGGTATTTTTGCCATTGGTTGGGATGATATCGTGATGAGCCTTCAACAAAACAAACAAGAGAGTAGCGACAATCTAAACGAGCATGTAAGCTCAATCTCCAACGTCTCATCCGATGCAAGCAACCTTGAGCGCTTGAACCGCTGGAATTGCGCCATTGAACTCTTCAAAGAACGGCCGCTCGTTGGGTGGGGGCCGGGCACCTATCAATTTGTATACGCTCCTTTTCAACGATCGAAAGACCGCACCATCATAAGCACAAACCAAGGAGACGGAGGAAACGCACACAGCGAATATCTAGGTCCACTATGCGAGCAAGGACTTGTAGGCACTCTCTTGGTATTGGCGCTTCTCTACGGAATAAGTCACCTGTCGTTTCGACTGTTTTATTCGCTTGAAAATGGGGACATTCGAAGCCTCGTTGCAGCAGGCTATCTAGGTCTCATGACATACTTCATTCATGGCGTGCTCAATAATTATCTTGATACTGATAAAGCATCCATTCCATTCTGGGGCTTCATAGCCATACTCGTTTCTATCGACCTCTATCACAACAAATCGTCAGCCGCGCAAAGCGCTTAGCACTGCTTCCACCTTCAACAAACACTCATTGTATTCTGCCTCTGCGTTGCAAAGTGCAGTAATTGCACCTCCTACGTGGCAACTCACATGAGCTGAAGCCTCATCGTATTGCAAGCTCCGAATAACCACGTTAAAGTCAAAATCACCATTGGGCTCAATGTACCCTATCGACCCAGAATAAATGCCCCGCTCGGTGCTTTCATGCGACGAAATCAAATTCATGGCACTCACCTTTGGGGCCCCGGTCATGCTGCCCATAGGAAACGTTGCACGTATCAAATCAACCCACGATGTGTCTTCCTGTACAGTGCAGCGGATGGTTGAAACCAGGTGGTGAACCGTCTTGAAAGAATGAACCCCAAACAACTCCTCCACCTGCACACTGCCTCGGTTGGCGCAGCGCGACAAATCGTTACGCACCAAATCAACGATCATGACATTCTCTGCCCGCTCCTTCTTACTTCGAACAAGTTCAAGCTTCAATTGCTCATCTTCGAGCGGTGTTGAACCTCTGCGCACGGTACCCTTTATGGGTTGCGAAACAACTTCATTGCCTATGCGCTTGAGATATCGCTCAGGTGATGCACACAATACGTGGAACTGATTAAAGCGCGCAAACGTGGCAAATGGCGCCTGAGTGCGCGCATAGATTTTCTTCCACGTAGCTATAGGGTCATTCAACCGAGTGTGCGCCTCAAAGGGCAAGCAATAATTCAACTCATAGACATTACCCACAGCAATTTCATGCATTAGGGATGCAAACTGTTGGTCGTAATCCTCTCGGGTTACAAGTGGTTTCAGTTCTATACCGTCAGAAGCACCCCGTGGCGCCATATCGAGCCAACACTCTAGTTCAGAACTCCATTCACCTTTCACTACTTCGATAGAGTCGCCTTTCAGCTTAAACAGATTCTTGGGACGCACAAGCAAAAGTTGTGGGAAAGTTGATGGGGTTATGTGCTCCGTTGCAAAACGCTCCACAGACCGGCGCACATCATACCCAACCCAACCGAACACCCAATCGCGCTGTGCTGTGAGCCAGGTGTTCAAAGCCTCCCAATCTACCGAAGCGCCTGTATCGACCACAAAATAATCCTCAATACCCTCAGCAAGCAGAGCATCGCAATCCTCGCGAGGAAATCGAACATAAAATACACATTCAGGCTTCATGAGTAAGCACAAAAGTAGTCGCAAGAGGCGCTTCCTAGCGCAAAACAACCTAGAGCAGCCGGTAATAAAAACATTCAATTATGTTTCGTGTAAAAAGAGCTTTGCTACTTTTACAGCCTACACCTCCATGAAAAACGACATGGGGGCTTTTCCTTATGTTTATTTCAGATCTAAACGCCATTTATTCGAAAGCACCGGCTGTTGAACGCCTTTCGAAACTGAGTAATTCAACACCACAAAAAATTCATTTGCGAGGACTCGTGGGAAGCGGTGCGGCTCTTGTCGCTTATGCAACCATGCAGAAAATAGGTGGGTTTCATTTGCTTGTACTTCCCGACAAAGAGGAGGCCGCATACATGCTTAATGACCTAGAGAATGTGGCTGGAAAGACCCCCGGTGAAGAAGCCAAAGTCAACAGCCTACCGATTGAACTTTTCTTCTTCCCAAGAAGTGCTCGCCAAGCTTATGAGGTTGAGCAAACAGACAATGCCAACGTGGCCATGCGCGCTGAAGTGCTCAACGATTTGCGAAAAAACCTACAACGTACGCCTCAAGGAAAACCCACATGCATCATCACCTATCCTGAGGCGCTGGCCGAAAAAGTGATCACGGAGCGTGAACTAAGCGGAGCAACCTTCGAAATTATTCAGGGCAATACACTCGATATCGAGTTTGTAGATGAATGGATGCATACCTACGGTTTTGAAAAAGTAGACTACGTTTTTGAACCTGGTCAATACGCCATAAGAGGAGGCATAATCGATATCTTCTCGTTCAGCTTCGATCATCCGTATCGTATAGAACTCTTCGGAAATGATGTCGATAGTATTCGAAAGTTTGAACCCGACACACAACTGAGTGTGGCCAAAATGACACGGGCTACAATTGTACCCAACGTCACCCTGCGAAACACAGAAGAGTCGCGGATAAGCATGCTAGAATTCATGCCGTCGTCTACATGCATTTGGATAAAAGACGTAGAGGGCGCATTGAGTCGCATGGAAACGGAGTTAGAGCGCGCACAAAAACAGTATGAAAAGCATGTTGGTGTGCTTGAACGTATGCAACCACACCAAATGTTCACCACGAAGCAAGAACTCTTCGAGTTGCTCAATTCAAGAAGTGTAATTGAATTTGGTTCGCAACGTAAATTCACTGAAAGCGAGACGCTGCAATTCGCCATGGAACCGCAGCCCGCATTCAATAAACACTTCGACTTGTTGAGCACGAATCTGGCTAACAACGCAAAGGAAGGATACACCAACGTGATAGCAGCAGGTCAACCCAAACAAATCGAACGTCTTTATCAAATATTTTCCGATAAGGATCACGCCATTCACTTCACGCCTATTACTGTAGAGTTTTCAGAAGGATTCATCGATAAGGACAACAAATTACTTGTCTACACAGACCACCAAATCTTTGAGCGCTACCATCGCTTCCGACTGAAGGAAGGCTTTAAGAAAAACAAAGAGGCGCTGACCATCAAGGAAATCATGTCGCTCCAACCGGGGGACTATGTCGTTCACATCGACCACGGCGTTGGTCAGTTTTCTGGCTTGCAAAAGATTGACGTAAATGGAAAGGAACAAGAGGCCATTCGACTTACCTACAAGGGCGGCGACATTCTCTATGTGAGTATCCACTCACTACACCGTATTTCCAAGTTTGTGGGTAAAGAAGGTTCAAGCCCAAGCATGGATAGGCTGGGCAGTAATGCATGGCAAAACCTCAAACGGAAAACAAAAACAAAAGTCAAGGAAATAGCCTTCGACCTCATCAAACTATACGCAAAAAGAAAGGCCACCAAAGGCCACGCCTTCCAGGTGGATGGCTACATGCAAAATGAACTCGAAGCATCTTTCATGTATGAAGACACACCGGATCAACTTAAGGCAACACAAGCGGTGAAAGAAGACATGGAAGCCGAAGCGCCTATGGATCGATTGGTGTGTGGTGATGTTGGATTTGGCAAAACAGAAATTGCTATGCGCGCGGCATTCAAAGCCGCCACCGATGGCAAGCAGGTAGCCGTGCTTGTTCCAACAACCATTTTATCTCTACAACACTTCAAGAGCTTTTCTGCTCGATTTAAAGAGTTTCCTGTTACGGTAGATTACATCAATCGTTTTAAAAGCCCAAAGCAACAAGCAGAAACTCTCAAGCGATTGGAGAAAGGTGAAATCGATATTTTCATTGGAACGCATTCCATCGTTGCACCCAAAGTAAAATTCAAGGATCTTGGCTTGCTCATTATCGATGAAGAGCAAAAATTCGGTGTTGCCGCGAAAGACAAATTGAAAACACTTCGTGCGAATATCGACACCCTCACACTAACAGCAACGCCTATCCCGCGTACCCTACAGTTTTCAATGATGGGTGCACGCGACCTGTCCATTATACAAACCGCTCCGCCAAACAGGCACCCCATACAAACAGAGCTGCGACCATTCAATGAAGAAGTTGTGCGCGATGCGGTGAGTTATGAAATTCAGCGAGGCGGGCAAATTTTCTTCGTTCACAATAGGGTCCAAAATCTGAAAGAGGTTGCTGGTATGATTCAGCGCCTGTGCCCAGATGCGCGCATCGCAACTGCGCATGGACAAATGAAAGGAGAGGAATTGGAAGAGGTAATGTCTGAATTTATCGAAGGATCCTTTGATGTGCTAGTGAGCACGGCAATCGTTGAAAGCGGCATAGACATCGCTAATGCAAACACGATCATTATCAACGACGCACATCATTTCGGCATGAGCGACTTGCACCAGTTGCGAGGGCGTGTAGGACGCAACAACAAACAGGCCTTCTGTTATTTACTGAGCCCTCCTCTGCACTTACTCACCGAAGATGCCCGCAAGCGACTTAGCGCCATCGAGCAATTTAGTGATCTCGGATCTGGTCTGCATATCTCCATGCGTGACCTCGACATTCGAGGCGCAGGCAACCTCCTGGGCGGAGAGCAAAGCGGATTCATCAACGACATCGGATTTGAAACCTATCAAAAAATCCTCAATGAAGCAATCGACGAGTTGAAGCAAGAACATTTCAAAGATCTATACGACCAAGAGATTCAACGCTCTCAAAGCTTTGTGAAAGAAACCACACTTGAAACCGATTTCGAGATATTGATCCCCGACGACTATGTAAGTAGTATAACCGAACGAATTGCGTTGTACAAAGAACTCGACGACATCAATAGCGAAGAAGGAATGATAAGCTATTCACAACAATTGGTAGATCGATTCGGCGAAATACCAAGCCCGACTATTGCTCTTATCGAAACCATGAGGCTGCGCTGGCTAGCCCGTGAAATTGGGTTTGAAAAACTCGTGCTAAAAAGTGGGAAAATGATCGGGTACTTCGTTTCTCAGGAGAACTCGCCATTTTACCAAAGTGAGAAGTTTTCGCATATCCTCAACTTCATCAAACACAACCCATCACTGGGTAAAATGTATGAGAAAGAGAAAAGTCTGCGCATGTCATTCGACCACGTAGTTGAACTGAAAAAAGCTATTCACCTTCTTACTTGCCTAAAGGCAGGCGTGAAGGCTTAGTTACTTTGGTGGGTAAACAACTTTTCTGTACTCAATATCCGACTCGAGGTATTTCACGGTTACCACCGTGCCAGGAGCATACATCGGCTCACCTTCGCAACGATCCTCTGCTCGAAATAATTGCTGCTCATAACCTGCAGGGGTAAACTCAATCATAGGAAAGTAGAAACGTTTTCCTCCAACTACAGCCGACATCCAGTTTACGATTTTCCCTGTGCACGATTTTGCTTTAAACTGAAAGGTTATCTCCTTTCGATAAAGCACCATGCCCGTGACACCAATAGCGGCAATTACAAAGACATACAACAGGGTTTCAAATAATCCTTCATTCATTGAGCAAAGATGAAAAAAAAATGGTCTCAGCGAAGCCGAGACCATTTATACCTTATTCGAGTCATTCTCTTTTCTATCTTCCCATACGAATCAATGTCTTCTCACCAGTGGCAACATCGGTTACCTCGATAAGTGCATTGGCAGCATATCGGCGATCTCCAAAGGTGATTGTTTCATTTCCAAACTGCCCAATAATTGGCTCTATCAATTGCTGTCCGAGCACATTGTATACGTTGATGCGGATGGTCTTGAACTCATCGAAAAAGAAACTCAACTGTACACCACGATCGGTAAGCGCACCCAACACGCGGCTCGCAAACTCTTCTGTGTGGCTTTCATCAACAACAGATATAGTGCGCGTGCTTACGGCCTCACATGTTTCATAAGATGCCACCAACATTACCAGGTAGTTACCTGCACTCAAATAGGCGTGTGTTGGATTTTCATCGGCAGACACTTCACTACCGTCACCAAAGTTCCAGGCAAAGCTTTCTGAGTTCTCGCTTCCATTGGTGAACTCAATATTTGCCTTTCCATTCTCCATTTCCACTCGCTCGTCTGAAACTTCAAACTTGCTGATCAGACTGCTTGCGGTCTGTAATTCAAAGTTGAAGTTGCCTTCGCAGCCGTTGCTGTCCACCACACGCGCACTGTAAATTCCTGCGCGTGCATTTTCTATCGTTTGGCCTTCAGCACCACTGTTCCAAAGGATAGAGTATGGAGCCTGGCCACCGCTGATGCTGATTGAAACTCCTCCGTCATCAGAGTTCGTGCAAGTTGATGGCAACACCACAGCAGATGCCCCAAGCTTGTTGAGTTGTAACACTTC
>CAMBPD010000037.1 GCA_945869405.1 Chryseobacterium gleum
AGTCTTCTTTGGTAAAAGAGAGCAATTTGTTCGAGTCGTTGAATTGGCGTTATTTCGGTCCTATCGACGGGCACGACTCTGAACGGTTGGCCGCTGTTTTGAAAGATTTGAAAGACATACCCGGCCCGAAAATTCTGCACTGTGTGACGATGAAGGGCAAGGGATATGAGCCTGCAGAGAAGGGCAGCCCAACGAAATGGCATGCTCCGGGGTTATTCAATAAGGAAACGGGGGAAATAGTGAAGGTGGTACCTAAGTCGCCGCAGCCTCCGCTTTACCAGGATGTTTTCGGTCATACGATTATTGAGCTAGCAGAGAAAAATGAGAATATTGTAGGTGTAACTCCGGCGATGCCCTCGGGCTGTTCGTTGAAGTTCATGATGGAGGCAATGCCGGAGCGGGCATTTGATGTAGGCATTGCAGAGCAACACGCGGTGACGTTTAGTGCTGGCATGGCTACACAGGGGTTGGTGCCTTTTTGTAACATATACAGCTCGTTCATCCAACGAGCATATGACCAGGTAGTGCACGATGTGGCGATGCAAAAATTACATGTTGTTTTTTGCTTAGATCGCGGAGGAGTGGTTGGTGCCGATGGTCCAACACACCACGGGGCATATGATTTGGCATTCATGCGTGCGGTGCCCAACATGATCGTATCGTCACCCATGAATGAATCGGAGTTGCGCAACCTCATGTATACTGCGCAGTATGAGAATTACGGGCCGTTCTCAATTCGATACCCAAGAGGAAATGGTGTGATGACCGAATGGAAGACCCCCTTCCAACTCATTAAACCCGGCACAGGTCGCAAGATTCGTTCAGGCTCCGACATCGCTTTTTTGACGATAGGCCCAATGGGGAACAACGCGCTTCAAGCGTGTGAAGAGCTTGAGCAAAAGGGAATAAGCGCGGCGTTGTATGATATGCGTTTTGTGAAACCCATCGACGAGCTGTTGTTGCACGAGGTGTTTGGTAAATTCAAGCAAGTCATAACCGTTGAAGACGGTTGTTTGCAAGGAGGAATGGGAAGTGCTGTGTTGGAGTTCATGGTAGACAACGGATATCAGTCACAAGTGAAACGATTGGGAATTCCTGATCGCTTGATAGAGCACGGCACGCAAGATGAATTGTATGCCGAATGCCGGTATGATGTAGCGGCTATGATTGCAACGTGTGAAGAGATGATGCGAGAGTCTTTGCATGAACGCCGAACGGCCTAAGCAATAGTTGGTATGGATGAGATTGTAAATAAGGTTGCAGCAAGCGGATTGGTTACAATTAACCTCGAGGAATTGTACCCACAAGGCGAGCGAATTTCTATTGATTTAGCGGATCAATTGTGGCAGGGCTTGGCATTGAAAGAAAAGGATTTTCGCGCTTGGATTGCGGATCATGATTGGTCGCAGTACACACAGAAACATGTGGCAGTCTTTTGCTCGGTCGACGCTATTCTTCCCGCTTGGTCGTTTATGTTGGTCACCTCTGCGCTCAGTGAGTTTGCGCCTACAGTAGTTCATGGAAATCGACAACAACTAGAGGAAGTGCTGTTTTGGCGAGTAGTGGAGTCGTTGGATATTGAAACGTATCGCGACAAACGCTGTGTCATTAAAGGGTGCAGTCACCTTCCTGTACCGCAGTCTGCGTATAGTAATTTGGTAGTAAAACTGAGGCCGGTTGCACGCAGCATTATGTTTGGCGAGCCGTGCAGCACAGTACCCGTCTTTAAGAGAGTCTAATACGCTCTTTCGTTTCTACCCTCCATGTAATTGATAAATGCTTTATTCACCACGCGGTGTCCACCATGTGTTGGATAGTTGCCGGTGAAATACCAATCCCCTGTGTGGTCGGGGCAAGCCGCGTGCAATCCTTCGATGGTTTGAAAGATTACCTCAATCTCCGCTTTCGTGTTTTCGGGCGTGACCAATTGAGCCACTTTCTTGGCTAATTGCTCCGCTGTAAATGGCGCGTAAATCGCCTTTACGCAGTTTTTTTGCTCTGCCTTGGGCTGTGCCTCCATCGCCAAGCATTGCTCTAGAATAGAGGTTGTAATGGATTGGTAACTCCCATTCTCCTTGTGCAATTCGATTGCGGCTTGGAACGCTATGAAATCACCCAACTTAGCCATGTCAATTCCGTAGCAGTCGGGGTAACGTATTTGAGGGGCCGACGACACCACGATAATTTTCTTGGGGCCCAGACGATCAAGCATTTTAATGATCGAGCGCTTTAGTGTGGTGCCACGTACGATGGAGTCATCAATTACTACAAGTGTATCCACGCCTCGTTTTACGGCTCCGTGCGTAGTGTCGTACACGTGGGCCACCATTTCGTCGCGGGCGCTATCTTGTGTAATAAATGTGCGAAGTTTTACATCTTTAATAGCGATTTTTTCGAGGCGTGCGCGTTTGCGAATAATTTTCTCAATCGCTTCTATCGAGGGGTTGTCACCAAGTGCTTTGATCGCTGCTATTTTCACATCATTGAGATGATCCTCAAGCGCTTTCATCATGCCGTAGAATGAGATTTCCGCGGTATTTGGAATAAAGGAGAAAACGGTGTTGTCGAGGTCGTAATCAATCTCTTTAAGAATGTGCGGCACAACATTTTTTCCTAGTGCTTGTCTTTCCCTATAAATGGCTTCATCGTTGCCACGCGAGAAGTAAATACGTTCGAAGGAACATGATTTTTTTTCCTTGGGCTCAATGATGGGTTGAACGCTTGATTGCCCACTTTTCTTGACGATGTAGGCGTGCCCTGGCAGCAGCTCATGTATGTCTGAGAGCGAAGCATCGAATGCCGCTTGAATTGGAGGCCTTTCTGAAGCCACAACAGCGATTTCATCGTTTTCATACCAATATGCAGGGCGTATACCAGAGGGGTCGCGCAGCACAAATGCATCGCCGTGACCTATTAGCCCCGCGATTGCGAAACCGCCATCGAAATCACGGGTTGCACGGGCCAACATGCGGTGTACGTTAATATTTTCTGAGATAAGCTCTGTTATTCTCTTGTTGTCGTGGCCTTCTTGTTTGAATCGCTCGAAGAGCAGTTGGTTTTCCTCGTCGAGGAAGTGACCAATCTTTTCCATCACAGTAATGGTGTCAGCCTTTTGTTTAGGGTGTTGCCCTAGGTCAATGAGTAGTTGAAAGAGTTCATCAACATTGGTGAGGTTGAAGTTACCGGCCACAACGAGGTTACGTGTCATCCAGTTGTTTTCGCGAAGGAAAGGGTGACAGTTTTCGATGCTATTACCACCATACGTGCCGTATCTAAGGTGTCCGAGGAACAGCTCACCGGTGAACGCATAGTTTTCTTTGAGGTATTGGGTGTCGATCAGTTTATCGGGTCTGGAGCGTTCCAATGCTTCAAAGCGCGACATAACTTTTGAAAACAGCTCTCGAATGGGCTGAGGGTCGTTGCTACGCAGGCGGCTTATGTAGCGTTTACCGGGAGGCATATCTATTTTGATATTCGCTATTCCTGCACCGTCTTGACCTCGGTTATGTTGCTTTTCCATCAACAAATACATTTTGTTGAGGCCGTAAAATGCAGTTCCGTATTTCTCGGCGTAATACTGAAGGGGTTTCTTCAGCCGGAGGAGCGCTATACCGCACTCGTGCTTGAGTTGATCACTCATGTTGTTGTATTCCCTGTCGGAATGAGAACCAACAGGCTTAACAGCAAGCGAAAATACGATGTTGTATGGATGCTGTGAGGGGAAGAGATTTACAATTATCTCACAAAGGTGAGTTTGCGGACTTCATCGGCTGTCCCAAGTTGAGTTGAAACATAAACGAGGTACACGCCAGTGGCAGGTCGCGAGCCGTCGGTTAGTGAGCCACTCCAAACAGCCCTACCGCCTTCGCTTTCTGTTTCAAACAGGATGTTACCCTGAATATCGGTGATTTTCACACTTGTGTTATACGCAAGCCCATCGATGGTTATGTTACCCTCATAATCAGGCCGAACAGGATTGGGGAAAACACGCACACTGGACAGTTCATTATCGAAGTTGGTAGCGGTTGAAAAAAAGCCAACTACTCCGTTTTCAGTAGCAAAATAAACCTCTCCGTTGGAATGGTTGATGCCGATGTCGTAGACTGTATTAGAAGGAAGCGGGCTGTTTTCTTCAGTGAAATGGTACACCTCGCGAAGTCCGTCGTCGCTGAATAGATATGCGCCACTGTTTTTCGTGCCGATCCATTTCCGATTACTGCCATCAATTTCTATGCAGTTGATGGCTTCTGTTTCTAGCAGTATTTGTGTGTTACCTTCTTGTTGGATGAGTATTTGTTCGGAATCGAAATTCCCATCGGAGAATATCGAGGGCGGGTTGTAAAAAATGGACAGCCCACTTGCTGTTCCCACCCAAACTTCTCCATCGAGATCTTCTTCCATGCAGAGTACATCTTTTGAGGGGAGTTTCCCATTTCCTTCCGCATCGGTGAGTAATTTGAAATTATCGTCGGAGAAAACCTCGAGGGTAGCGTTGTTATTGAGCACCAAAAGGCCTTTGTTAATCACGTTGGCCCAGACATAACCATCGTTGGAAATTAAGATATCGGCTACTTTTTCATCGTCACCAATTACAGCACCGAGGTCATAGTCGTAAAATGTTCCTTCGCGATCGAGCGCGTGCAGCGCATTTTTGGTGTAGCCGTTGGTACACCAAAGGATTCCGTCGTTGGAGAACGCTACACCCCCCACGGCAGTGCGAACGAAGTCGTTGTTTATTCCGTCGGAATCTGGACCCGTTGATGCGTTGCCGTTGAAGGGAATAATGCGGCGATTTGGAGTATCGATTTTCAGCAATCCTTCTTCCCACGAAGCCCCGTAGACGATATTGTTGTCGATGGGGTCGACGGCAAAATCCATAAAATCCATCACAAATTGATTGGAGTTGTTGAAATGAAGACCAGCGCTTTGAGCGGTATCGGCCGACCAGGAAACCCATTGGTCATCGATATATGCGGAAACCCCGTCTGAGTTGTAGTTGTTGCCCCAATCGGCCCGAACACCACCATGCGCTATCCATACACTGTTGTTGTAGGCTGTGATGCGCCTACAGTCGTCGGAGTTTGGTCCTTCTGGGCTGATGAGTTGGTCTTCGAATCCAAATGGATCTTTTGAGAGCATGAGTCCACTGAATTTATCAGCAGCCCACACATAGCCATTGTATCCCACAATGGTGTTAAAGGAGTGCAGCAATCGATTCGCTACCATTGATATTACGATGCGTGAGTCTAGGTTGTTTTCGCTATACCAGTAGGCATAGTTTCCGGAAGCGCTAAACCATTTGTTGTTGCTCCATAATTGATTGATCCGGAAATTTTCGAGCGGAAATCGAGCCACCCATTCAGCTCCATTCACGGGTTTGCTCCACACGGTGTCGCTTAATTCTCCAGGCACGGCAAGCACCAGTTGATTGTCGAAAAACTCGATTTGATTCGGCGGCACTGCGCCGGGCAACTCCACCACGGTTGACCAATTTTCGAAGTTGGCAAGGAATGAGTTGTTTACGTCTGCAATGCGAAGCCCTTGTTCGGTAACCGCGTAGATGGTTTGATTGTTTACCGCAATATCCTTGACCCGAACAGCATCGCCGACAGAACCAATAAAGTAGGTTTCTTTTATTTCTCGGCCAAGAACATCAACAACCACAATACCAAAACCGGTGCTCAGGTATAGAAGGTTGCCGTAGGGATAGATATTGTATATGGTCTTGTCACCAATCAACGTACTGAACTTGACGAAGGGAATATTGTACACCTCTTTATCGTTGAATAAGTCTATGTTCCCGTTGCTATAGCCAACCACAATGAATCCAGAAACGGGGTCAAACTCGAGCGCGCTGATGCCCACATCGCTGAGTGTATTTGTTTTGTTGTATCGCATTATCTCTCCCGTAAACTGATCGTATGAAAAAACGGAGTTGGCGGTTGCTGCGAAAATGAAGTTGTTGGCCTCGCATACATCAATGCATCTATTGTAGGGAAAATGGTCGCGCCATGAGCCAATGCTGTATTGAGCTGAAACCCCAAATGGAATGAGCAGCAGGAGAAGCAGAAGGTTTTTTTTCATAATGGATAAAGCGCGTGATGAACGGCGGAAAATTCGTTTTCGTGTGTGCTTGGCAAATAAAAGGGTTAGGGATTAAACGCGTCCCAACCTTGTGCTTTGAGTTCAATCGCTTCGCCGCTGCGGGTAATGAGCCTGCAGCCCATGGCATCTGTGGTGGCGTGCCCAATGACGGTCAGGCTTGGGTTTCCCTTAATTTTCTCGTAGTCGCTGCTTTTGATTGTGAATAGCAGTTCGTAATCTTCTCCGCCATTGAGCGCGCAGGTGGTGAAGTCGAGGTTGAATTCTTTAGCGGCCTCGATTGTTTTTGGGGATATAGGAATCTTCTCTTCGTAGAGATCGAAACCCACATCACTGCTTTCCGCGAGGTGTTTTATTTCTGAAGCCAACCCATCAGACACATCAATCATGGAGGTGGGTCGCACATCGAGCGAGCGAAGCAGACCATGGATGTCTCGTCGTGCTTCTGGCTTCAACTGTCGCTCTAGTATGTAATCGTAGCCTTCTAATTGAGGCTGTGCCCCTGGAGCGGTTTGAAAAACGGTCTTTTCACGTTCAAGCACTTGCAGCCCCATGTAGGCCCCGCCCAAGTCGCCCGTAATTACTAAAAGATCATTTTCACGAGCGCCAGAGCGTGTGGCAATATTTTCCTCTGCTTCATACCCAATAGCCGTAATGGAAATTACCAGACCGCTTTTGCTGCTTGTGGTATCGCCCCCGACGAGGTCTACGCCGTATTGATTGCATGCCATGAGTATTCCAGCATACAACTCATCTAAGGCCTCAAGCGAAAACCGATTGCTCAAGGCAAGCCCCACCACAATTTGATGAGGCACAGCGTTCATCGCACAGATGTCGCTCAGGTTTACCACGACGCTTTTATAGCCTAGGTGTTTGAGTGGAACATACGATAGATCGAAATGCACACCCTCGACGAGCATGTCGGTTGACACTAAGCACTTTTCATTGGCCGGAGCTGAAAGAATAGCTGCGTCGTCGCCAACGCCTTTGATCGAGGTTTTATTTTGAAGTAAAATGTTGTCTGTAAGGTGGTGGATGAGTCCGAATTCACCTAATGCAGCTATTTCTGTACGAATCTCGTTTGACATTATGGTTTGGGGTTGGTCTGCAAAAGTCGTCAATTTCGCGGCTATTCACGTTGCATCGGCTGTTGATTCTCGAATGTCTTTTACGATTAATTGAAGTGTTGTTTTTTGATTCCACGTGTTTTCATCGAGGCTAAATAGCAGATCTACGGTGCGGTCGTCTTTAAGTTTTTCCGCCCAATGACCAAGGTCGAAGCCAATTCCTTCCATGCTGAGTTGTGGAGATTTGATTTGATGCACATGCAATTTCAGGTGGTTCTTGCCCTCGCCAACAGTGCGGGTAAAGCGTGAGCTTTTTATGTTCCTACAGAGAAAGACAGGGCTCAAGTTTTCGGGACCGAAGGGTTCCAGTTGTTTTAGTACGCGGAAAAACTTGGGTGTAATTTCTTCGAAATCTATTTCGCAGTCGTATCGAATAACGGGCATAGGCCTCACGTTGTTGAGCTTCTGTTTAACCACATCATCAAAAGCTTTCTGAAATTCTAAAAAGCGCTCGGATTTTAAGGAGAGGCCTGCCGCCATGGAGTGCCCGCCAAATTGGAGAAGTGTTTCCGAGCATTCACTTAAACATTCGAACAGATCTATTCCTTCGATTGAGCGTGCGCTTCCGGCCATTTTCTGACCGTCATCAACCAATACAATTGCGGGTTTATAGAATGTTTCAACCAACCGAGCCGCAACAATTCCAACGACTCCTTTGTGCCAAGTATCACCAAAAACAACGGTGGATAGAGCTTGTTGTTGGAAGGCGTCTTCATGGGCTCGTGCAATCGCTTGCGCTGTTATCTCTTTGTCTAGGCCCTTCCTTGTCGAGTTAAACTCTTCAATGGCGGTGCTCAATGGCAGGGCCTCTTCTTCGTTTTCGCAGAGGAGCAGAGCAACGGCCTCTTTTCCTGAAAAGATTCGACCCGCGGCATTGATGCGTGGCGCAAGAATGAAAACAACATCGGTTATTGTGATGGCGGGCTTCTTGAATCCTGCTTTGGTGAGCATTGCTTTTATGCCAGGTCTTTGCGTTTGCTGCAGCAGCTGTAAGCCATAGTGGGCAAGAATGCGGTTTTCTCCGGTAAGCGGCACGATGTCGGCACCTATAGAAATGGTGACTAAGTCGAGGTATTGGAAAAGTAGATTTTCATCGAGGGATTGTTGCATGCACAATGCCTGAAGTAATTTGAATCCAACACCGGCTCCACTTAGTCCTTTGAAGGGATACGTGCAATCGATGCGTTTTGGGTCGAGCACAGCAATTGCATTCGGCAGTTCTGCCGGCGTGTGGTGGTCACAAACGATTACATCTATACCGAGTGATGCGGCGTAATCGATTTTTTCGCCGTCACGCACTCCGCAATCAAGCGTAATGATGAGCGAACAGCCATGCTCTTTCGCAAAGTCGACTCCTCGCATCGAAAACCCATACCCTTCAGTGTATCGATCGGGAATGTAGTATTGGCAGTCAGCGTTGAGTTGACGAAGAAAACTGAAGACCACGGTAACAGCGGTTGTGCCATCCACATCGTAATCACCGTACACAAGAACTTTTTCTTTCTTGTGAAGTGCCTCGGAGAGCCTGTCTACAGCCCTATCCATATCTTTCATTTGAAAGGGATCGTGTAGTTGACCTATGTCGGGTCTAAAAAAACTCTTCGCTTCATCAAAGGAAGATATGTGCCGCTGGGCAAGAATGAATGCAGTGCGATAGTCAAGCGAAACTTCCTCTTGGAGTAATTCCACAGTCGCTTGAGCTGGATTGTGTTGAGGCCGCCAGGTTTTTTCCATGTGGCGTAATTAAGCATGAAAAAACGAAACTTTATGTAGAACTTATGCCATATGGGAATAGCAGACGCAAGAAGCTTCAGTAGCCAAAATAATCTGAGGTGCAACCAAAGTTTGCGCGATTAGGACTTGTCTTTATATCTTCGGAACCTGTTAATTTGATTCAACCATGAAAATGCGCCCATACGTATTCCTTTTTTTGTCTGTTTTAGTTACGTCATTTTTTTTGGCGGGCTGTCTAAATGAAGACAACAAAATCCCTGATAACTGCTATGATGGCGTGTTGAATAACGGGGAGATAAACATTGATTGTGGAGGCCCCAACTGTGTGGAGTGTGACCATTGCACAAATGGTGTTTGGGAGCCAGAGCGTGGTGAAACGTGGTTGGATTGTGGAGGCGAATGCCCGGTATGTCCAACCTGCGCAAATGGTGTACAAGATGGAGATGAGATTGGGATTGACTGCGGAGGTAGTTGTGGAGGCTGCGAGCAGTTGTGCGGCGATGGTTTATTGAACGGACTAGAAGACGATACTGACTGCGAGAACGAAGGCGAGACGCCCTATGGAGGCTGCGATTTTTGCCCTACATGTGTTGACTTCATATTCAACGGAAGCGAGACAGGTATTGACTGCGGCGGCCCAGACTGCGACCCATGCTGCTCGACGGGTAACTGCGGCAACGGCATTCAGGATGGTGCAGAGTTTTATGTGGATTGTGGAGGAAACTCTTGTCCTGATTGCGACACGCTGTTTTCTTACAAAATTGGATCGATCGTATACAAAACGCCAAAGCTTGCCTTCATTACACCTGCTTATGACGATATCACAGGTACCTTAAGTTATTCTTTGGAGCCTGCATTCGATACAGATGAAGATGCACCACCTATTCCAACGGGTACTTTATCGATTGTGCTTACACAGCCTATTTTAGGTTGGCAGGGCAGTTTGGGCTCGCCGCTAGAGTTTCCAATACCTTTTGATGACCCAACTGAGTATAGCATCGTTTGGACCGACGAATTTGGCTTTACCTATTCATCTGCTTTACCAGGTGGTGAGTGCACATTTACGATGGTGAAATACAAGGAGCTGAATATTACGGTCAGTGATGTGACCAACGGGTGCAACAAGCCTATCGGGTTCTATCGCTTCTTCCGTGGAGTATTCCAGGGAACACTTGTAGCTGTGGATCCTTCGGCGCCTAGTGCGACAGTAAGTTTGAGCCAGGGAGTGTTCCAATTCACGTTCTTGCCTTAAAGGAATAAATCAGGAATAACATGCCCGTATGTGGAAACGCATACGGGCATGTTATTTTTAGGAGGGAAGTGTCTGAAGTTCATAGGTGTGAGTATATTTGCGCCCCCCTTAAAGACGTTAGATTTATGACTGCTATGGTGAAAATACTCGCGGGCTCTGCCTCAAAATATCTCGGCGAAAGCGTTGCACGAGAGTTTGGGGTAGAATTAGGGAATGTTATTATCCAGCGGTTCAGTGACGGGGAGTTTCAGCCATCAATAGAGGAAACGGTGCGCGGAATGGATGTAATTATTATTCAGTCTACGTTTCCACCAAGCGATAATTTAATGGAGCTTCTACTCTTGATTGATGCCGCTAAGCGCGCATCGGCAAAGAGGATTGTAGCAGTAATTCCATACTTCGGATTGGCCCGACAAGACAGAAAAGACAAGCCTCGTGTGGCCATTGGTGCCAAGTTAGTGGCCAATTTGTTGACCGCTGCTGGTGTAGATCGCTTGATAACTATGGACTTGCACGCAGAACAAATTCAAGGTTTTTTCGAAGTACCCGTTGACCATCTATACGCGTCGACAATCTTCGTTCCTTACCTTCAATCACTGAACATTCCAGATTTGTTGATAGCCGCTCCGGATACAGGGGGAACAAAACGAGCCAATGCGTATGCGAAGTTGTTAGGAAGCGATTTGGCCATTTGCTACAAACAGCGAAAGGTTGCGAACCAGATAGAAAGCATGACTGTAATTGGAGATGTGAGAGGGAAGAATGTGGTGATAGTGGATGACATGTGTGATACTGCGGGCACTCTTTGCAAAGCGGCAGAGGTGATGATGGAGAACGGCGCGAAATCGGTGCGCGCTATTTGCACGCATCCGGTGTTGAGCGGCCAGGCATACGAGCGCATTCAAGCGTCTATGCTAACAGAAATTATCGTTACCGATAGTATACCCTTGAAGGAAGGCAAGCCCATCGAAAAGATAAAAGTATTGAGTGTAGCCACGCTTTTTGGTGGTGTGCTAACCAACTTAATAGATAATCGCAGCATCAGCAGCAATTTTATAATGTCGTAATTTATTTAAAACCAGTTATATGAAACAAGTCTCATTGAGCGGTTCTCCGAGAGAGGACGTAGGAAGAAAAGGCGCAGCGGAATTGCGTAGAAACGGTCGCATTCCAGGTGTTATTTATGGCGGACCAGCGCAGGTTCCTTTCAGCGTGTCACGCAATGATTGGGATAAAATTATAGCGCGTCCAGACACCCTTCAAATTAACATGGAGGTCAATGGAAAGTCGTATTCAACGATCATCCAAGAACAACAGCAAAATCCAGTAACAGATTTAGTTACACACATAGATTTGCTTGAGTTGACACCCGGCAAAGAGGTTAGAACAACACTTCCTGTTCGCACAGTGGGTGTTTCTGAAGGAGTTCGCAGTGGTGGCAAGTTGACGCTGAACTACCGCAAGGTGAGAGTTATCGGAAAGCCAGAGGCGATTCCCGATGAAATCAAGGTTGATATTACAACGATGAAGATTGGCGACATGATTCGCGTTCGCGACATCAAATTGGAGGGTTGCAAAGTATTGGAAGCAGAAGCTTCTGCGATAGTATCGATTCAGGTAACGCGCGCGGCTTTGGCTGATGCCGCTGCTGCCGCTGCTGCCGCTGCTACTGAAAAGAAAAAGTAATCGTTTGGCGTATGAAGCCCGTGCGTAAGTTCGCTGCATGAAATTCCTCATCGTTGGTTTAGGAAACATAGGCAGTGAATACGCGGAGACCCGCCACAACATAGGATTTAAAGTGTTGGACGCTCTAGCTAGGGCGTCCAATCTTTTTTTTAAAACAGACCGTTACGGCGATATATGTGAACTGAGGCACAAGGGCAAGGTCTTTTTTTTACTGAAACCAAGTACGTTTATGAATCTCAGTGGAAATGCTGTGCGCTATTGGATGCAACAGGAAAAGATTCCGCTCGAAAACATTCTTGTGGTTACAGACGATTTAGCCCTGCCATTTGGAAAACTTCGTATGCGTGGTCAGGGGAGTGATGGCGGCCACAACGGATTGAAGCATATTAATCAGATCTTACAGACAACCAACTATGCGCGTTTGCGCTTTGGAATTAGCGCGGAGTTTTCCAAGGGCGATCAGGTAGACTATGTGCTTGGGGTTTGGGGAGCTGAGGAGTTGCCTCACCTTGTAGAGCATATTGAGCGATCAACCAAAGCGGCGCTCTCTTTTGGTCATATTGGCTTGGCCCGAACGATGAATGAGGTCAATACGAAATAACCGATTCTTGCCCAAATGAAAGGTATTGGGCGGGATTAACGGGAGCACCGTTTTCCCAAAGCTCGAAGTGAAGGTGTGGACCCTCACTGTTTTCTCCGGAGTCACCAATAAACGCAATGGACTCGCCAGCTTTCACAATGTCGCCCACCTTGCGCAGTAGCACTGCGTTGTGTTTGTATACAGAGACGAGGTTGTTGGCGTGTTGAATGGAAATGATGTTGCCGTCATCAGCAGTAAATGAGGCCGCGATTACGGTACCGTCGAGGACAGACTTCACGGGATCGTCTTTTGGCGCCACTAGATCGATGCCGTAGTGACCGTCTTTGGGGTTGAACGCGCTGAAGATTGTTCCATTTACTGGCTTGAAGAGGATAAGCCCCTTTTTTCTGTCCTCTGTTTCTTCAACGGCTTCAATGCTAAATCGGTCTTGCTCGGAAATTTTTTGTCTCATGCTCTCATCGAGTTCACTGACCTCGTAATTGAGATTTGCAGAAGACGCAGGGCCAGCTGAACTATCGGATATATTGCTCAGTGTGCCTCCCATAAGGATAACCTTTAAATCGCTCAGGTAACGCTCATTTTTACGCACCTCATCAAAGAGCGAGTCGGCCTGCATACGTGCAATGCGCGCTTCTTCGCGATATACAGTGGAAGCGTAGTCAGGAATGACATAGTTTTTCAGTGGAGTGTAGGCCACAAGAAGGTAGATGAGAGTGCCGAATACAACAAGCATCCCACCGAACATGATGATTACGTTGAGCGGGGTAAGCGAATAGGACAACTTCTCTTCAAACGTTGACTCGTTGAGAACAGTAAGCCTGAAGCGGCTTTTCAGCTTTTTGAGCAGTTTTTTTCTTTTCGGCTGAGGGGTTGCTACCATTTTTTGGTTCGAATCTTCAAATAGACAACAATTCCGCGCAAAAATGAAATAATTTTGACGCAATCGTGTTACAAGCGCGCAATAAAATCTACTCTTTGTGAATATTCGACTGTCGTGCCGTGTGTGTTTTGCAGTTTCGTTTGCTTTGGTGCTGGCGGCATGTTCCACCAAAAAGGATGGAACAGCCTATCGGTTGTTCCACAATATGACGGGTCATTACAATGGCTATTTCAACGCGAACGAGTTGGTCATAAAAGGGTCTACCACACTTGCCGCCAGTCACAAAGAGGATTACGACAAGCTTCTACCAATTTTCATTTTCGGTACTCCGGAGGAGGCGAAGGCGATTTATCCGGACATGGAAAAGGCCATCGCCAAGTGTGAAAAGGTAATTAGCAAACACACCATCAAGGACGACTCAAACGAAGACAAAAAACACCCAGAGTTCAATAAGTGGATTGACGACAACTATATGGTTATCGGTCAGGCGTATTTTTTCAAACAGAGCTACTACAAGTCAGCCGACATTTTCCAGTATGTCAACCGCAAGTTCAAGAAGCCGGAGGTTACAGTGAAGAGTAACACATGGTTGGCAAAAACATACATCCAAGAGAGGGAATATGGAAAAGCGGTGCAGGCTCTCGTAAAAGCAGAGGGCGAACTGGACAAGGACAAAGTGGATGCGGCATTGAGGGCCGACTACCACCTTGCGTATGCAGACGCTTATGTGCATCAAAAAAAATGGGAAAAGGCGGCTTCGGAGCTTGAAAAAAGTCTTGAGTACATTACCAAAAAAAGAGACAGGGCGCGCCCGCATTTTATCCTAGCGCAATTGTATCAGCAAATGAATCGCAGCAGTGACGCCATGACGCACTATGAGTCGGTAGTTCATTCACGCGCCCCGTATGAACTTGAGTTTCACGCACGCATAAACAAGGCTCTCTCCTTTAGCAGAACAGGGGGTAGCTCAGGCGAGATTCAAAAGGAGCTTTACAAGATGCTCAAGGATGAAAAGAATGCGGATTACGTAGATCAAATCTATTATGCCCTGGGAGATATTGCTTGGGAGGAACAGCGAAGAGAGGATGCTATTGGGTTCTACTTGAAGTCAATTGAAGCGAACACCTCGAACTCAAAACAACGCGCTAAAGCATTTTTACGCCTTGCTGATTTGTATTTCGATGAGCGGCAGTACTCGCAGGCTCAGTTGTATTACGACAGTACGCTAACGAAAATTGACGCCACGCACGAGCGGTTCTCAATTATAAAGGCTCGTGCAGAATCATTGACAGAGCTGATAGGTCATTTGGAGGCAATAGCGCTCTACGACAGTTTGAATGTCATGTGTTCGCTGAGTCCGGATGAGTTGGATAAAAAGGTAAAACAGATGGCCGACCAGATGGCCTTGGTCATGGAGCAACAGCGGCTAGACGATGAACGCAAGGCAGAGCAGGCGCGGCAAGCAGCTGCAGAATCAGGTATAAGTGGCACGTTCTGGTGTTACAACGAGGAGCTGAAGGAAAGTGGCCGCAAGAGCTTTGCAGAAGAATGGGGTGAAAGACCATTAAAGGATTATTGGCGATTGCAATCGAAAGTATCGGAGTCATTTGGCCCCGGAGAAGAGGTGATAGCGGCGGTGGAGTTAGTTGCTGACAGCACGGGTGCGGTGGCCAATGACAAATACAAAACATTGTCTGCCGACGAGTTAAGGAGCTCATTGCCGTGTGCCAACGATGCGGGCATGAAAGAGGTTAAAAAGGCCGCAGCAGAAGGATATTACAACGCCGGTGTTGTGTACAAAGAAAAACTCGACGACGATGATAACGCGATCAGTACTTGGGAGGAGTTGTTGGCGAACATGGATGAAAGCAGCTACCACCCGACCACTTACTATCAGTTGTTCCGAACGTGGCTGGCCAAGGAAAGTTCTAAAGGTTATGTGAAGAATCCTTTCTGCGAAAGTTGTAACTCCAAGCATTGGGGCGACGAAATAAAAAAGCTTTACCCAGGCAGTGATTGGGCAATGTTGGTCGATAACCCCGGGTATCTCGACATTCAAGACATGCGCAAGGCTATGGAAAACGAGGCTTATCAGTTGGCGTACAACTACTACGCAGCACGAAATTATTCGAGGTCAAGAACGTATTGCGACAGTGTAATTGTGGCTGAGCCAATGAACACACTGCTTTGTAAATACAAGTTGTTGAGGGCAATTTGCGTAGGTTATTCCGATGCGCCATTTGGTGTTAAGGAGAATTACCAGAATGAGCTGAACCGGTTGGTGCAAGAGTGCGCGGGCACCGAGGAGGCCGCACGAGCGGATCAATTACTTCGCGTGCTGAATGTAGATAATGAAATAAACACTTCAGGCCCATTGCAGCCGACGGCCGCGGTGCCAGCGGACTCACTGCTTCAAACCAATGCGCAAACGGACTCTTTGGGGATGAACGATGGCCCGTATATATTCGACGTGAATGCAGAGCATTATTTGGCCGTTATCATGCCCGTGAGTGGTAGCGACATCAATGCCGCAAAGGCATCGGTGGCAGATTTCAATCTAATGTTTTTTAACTCATCGCAACTGCGCGTAACCAATAATTTGTTGGACAAAGACCACCACATGTTGCTGGTGAAATCGTTCAAGAAGCCAGAAGACGCAAAGCAATATTTGGGGGCGTTTATTGGCGACACCGAGAAATTGGCTTCGGTGAATGTCGACGGGAATCATGCTTTTTTAATATCCAAGCAGAATTACATAGCTTTGTTCAAGGGGAAGGACTTCATGTTGTACCTCGATTTTTTTGCACGCTATTACTAAACAACCTCACACGGTAACCCGAACGAACTATGTTTTCAAAACAATCAAGACCTATGGCAAAAAACACAGAATCTGTCCCAGACATGGGAATTAATCGTATTGTGGAGGGCACTAGCATCGAAGGCGAGATACGTTGCGAGAGTAATATTCGCATTGACGGTTCCTTTGTTGGAAACCTCATCACAAAGGGTCGTTTGGTTATCGGGCCTGCTGGTAGAATAGAAGGCACGGTCACCTGCCAGAATGCAGAAATTGAAGGGTTAGTGAAGGGGAAGTTATTTGTGCAGCAGATGCTCTCGCTCAAGGGCACGGCAAAGGTGGAGGGCGACATATTTACAGATAAACTTGCCGTTGAGCCAGGCTCCTCATTCACTGGCGCTTGTAATATGGGTGCCAAGGTGAAAGAAATGAAAAAGGAAGTGCAATCTGATGCAAGCATCGCAGCGGCCCAGTAAGGGCGGCAGTAATTCTATACTGCGCTATACCTCCATGGCGACCCAAATGGCGATTACCATTTTTTTGGGCGTTTGGGGCGGTGTGCAGATGGATAAGTACCTCCAATTCGAAACTCCTATCATGACGTTAGTACTGTCTTTGCTGGGAGTTGTGCTAGCGGTTTATATTGTCATACGCGATGTGCTGCCTAAGCGCTGATATTTGCAAACGATGAATTCAAAAGCATTTTTACTTCCGCTCACTGTTGCTGCTGCACTTCTTTACGTGGTAGCATTTACGGTTCTTTTTTTGGTAAAAAAACCAATGCCTGACACGGTGTGGGTGTTAATTCCTCTCTACGGAGTGGTCACCTATTTTCTGTACCAGATGATCGTGGCATCCAGTTCAAAGTCGCCGCATCGTTTTATTGCATCGGTGAATGCCTCTGTTCTCTTCAAGCTGCTCATGTCGGCGTGTATCGTGGGGGGTTATTTCTACTTGCAGCTGCCCGGCAAGAAGGCCTTAGCCATGTCTGTAATGGGTATTTACGCAATCTATACAACGGTTCTTATTCGTGCGCTCCTTCCGGTTATTCGTCAGGAAAAACCATGAGTGATTCCACCGAGTATCGCGCTATTGGTCTGATGAGCGGCACGTCTCTCGATGGGTTAGATGTCGCTTATTGTACGTTTAAAAGGGACGACAGATGGCATTTTGAATTGGGGGCTACTACGACAATTTCTTACGATGAGTTATGGCGCGAGCGATTGCGCTCAGCGCACCTGCTCAGCGGTTTGGAGTTGGCTCAATTGCACGTGGAGCTTGGTGTGTTGCACGGCTCCTGGGTGAGGGGATTCATCAAAGAACACGAGCTACAGGTAGATTTTATCGCGTCGCATGGCCACACTATTTTTCATCAGCCGCAGCTAGGCATGACACATCAGATTGGCAGCGCAGCGCATATTGCGGCGGCCACCGGAGTGGATGTGATTGCCGATTTCCGTACTACGGATGTGGCGCTTGGCGGTCAAGGCGCACCGCTTGTGCCCATTGGCGATTTATGGTTGTTTGGAAACTATCCGATGTGTTTGAATTTGGGAGGAATTGCGAACGTATCGGTGAAGGAATCGCTGCACATGGAGGCGTTTGATATAGGGTTGTGTAATATGGCGCTCAATCACTACGCTGAAAAACGCGGAGTTGCCTACGACCGCGATGGCGCTCTGTCGCGTGAGGGGAGTGTCAATGAAGCGCTCTTGACCCAATTGAATAGTCTAGATTTTTTCAAGCAACCCGCGCCGAAATCGCTTGGGAAAGAATTTTGGGTAGGTGAATTTTTACCTGCAGTAGAACGGGCCGGTGTAAATACCCACGATGCCTTGCGCACGATTACCGAACACATTGCGATTCAAATTGCTGAAGCCTTGCGCAAACGCGAGCTGGGAGAAATACTGGTTACGGGTGGCGGCGCCCACAATGGTTTTTTGATGGAACGTATTGCAGCACGCACGCACCACCGCGTGGTAGTACCTGAAAGAAAAATCGTTGACTTCAAAGAGGCGTTGATTTTTGCCTTTTTAGGGGCCTTGCGCATGGCGGGCGAGACGAATGCCCTGGCCTCCGTAACAGGTGCCAAGCGCGATAGTGTGGGTGGTGCTATTTATAGCGCATCCTAGTCGTTCGCTTTCTACCTTCGTCCCGAAAAATCTCTGTATGAAAGACTTATTGGCCAAGTACGAAAACAAGCGTCCTGAAATTGTTTTTGAATGGAAGGATGCCTTCAGCGAAGCGGAAGGATGGGTAGTGATTAACTCACTGCGCGGGGGAGCGGCTGGAGGCGGCACACGCATGCGCGTTGGGCTCGACAAGCGCGAGGTAGAGTCGTTGGCCAAGACCATGGAGATTAAGTTTACCGTGAGTGGGCCGCAGATTGGTGGCGCGAAAAGCGGCATCAACTTCGATCCGCGAGACCCTCGCAAGCAGGAAGTGCTCGAGCGTTGGTTTGCTGCGGTAACACCTTTATTGAAACATTACTACGGCACGGGCGGCGACTTGAATGTGGATGAGATTCACGAGGTGATTGCCATCACTGAAGACTGCGGTATTTGGCATCCGCAGGAAGGTGTGTTCAACGGACATTTTGGTCCGAGCGAAGCACAGAAGGTGAAGCGCATTGGCAACTTGCGTCTGGGTGTAATCAAAGTGCTGGAAGATGCGCAATACACCCCTGATCTCGCTTGCAAATATCGCGTTGCTGACATGATTACCGGATACGGAGTGGCGGCGTCTGTGCGTCATTACCACGAGTTGTGGGGTGGCGACTTGTCTGGCCAGCGTGTTATTGTGCAGGGCTGGGGCAATGTAGCTGCCGCTGCAGCATTCTACTGTGCACAGGCCGGAGCGAAAATCGTGGGTATCATTGATCGCAGTGGCGGCCTCATCAGTGAGGAAGGGTTGGGATATGAAGAGGTTACGCGTTTGTTTTTGGA
>CAMBPD010000038.1 GCA_945869405.1 Chryseobacterium gleum
AGGTTGCATCGATCCGGAGTTGACACGAAAGAATGCACTTCCGTCGTTGCCGCGCAATGCAATGTTGCTCATGCCTACACCGCTCATACTATTGAGGCTGATGCCATAGATGTCGGGGCTTGATACGGCTTCAAACACAAAGCGAATGCGGTTCGTTTGCGGCACGGTAAAGCTTCGCGATGCAACCGAGGAGGTAACAGGCAGTGTCTCGGTGGCTACCGGCACATCGTCGGCCAAGACCGTGAGCTGACAAGGATGTGTGCTGTTGCCAAAATACAATACAGCGTCCTGAAACTGCTTGCAACGGGAGGTGGCCATCGACGACGGACGGAATTCGATGTAGGCTTCTGTGATTCCGGAACTATCGGTTGCTGGCTTAACGGGAGTGAAGCGCGTAAAAGCGCACATGGGACCGTAGTTCTGGTGCCCGCATTTGCCGTCGTCGTAGCCGTATGAAGTATATCGTTTCCAGTTGCTGCTTTGAGTGAGTATAACAGAACTGGGCGGAGCCACCGGCAGCGGACAAATAAGCCCGCAGCCCGAACCACCAAAGCGCGATTGCAGTTTGTCGCGCACAATGTTGGTCATACGATCGCCTTCAATCTGAGAATCGCCGTAATGAAAAATGTGCACTTTGCTTCCATTTGAGGCGTTGCTCAACGCTTCAAAAAACGGGAAGAAGGAAGCGGAATTAGCATCGGCAAATTGAAGCGATGCGATTGTTTCGGTTCGTTGAATGGAACGTGAAGTATCGGCAGTGGCTGCTGCCGTCGAATCGAACATGGCCAAATGCGCATCGATGTCGGTCACCGCAGGAATAGCTGCTGAATCGGGTTGCTCATTCCAACTCCTAAATCGAAACGTGTATCCAGCCACTTGCAAGCCATCCGATGGAAATACCATTGCAACAGCCCCGCATACCACGGCAACGGCAATGAGAAAAAGCAAAGTCTGATGCGGACGAATAACCTTCATGGGCAATGAAACTCCAGGGCGCGAAGTAACGCTGAATTATTCAATGACCTTGAATTCGGTGCGTCTGTTTTTTGCTCTGCCTGCATCGGTGTCGTTGGTAGCAATCGGCATCGTTTCACCATAGCCTTTGGCCGTGAGTCGGGTAGTAGCTATTCCTTTTTTGATGAGGTAGTCGACCACACTTTGCGCGCGGTTATTCGACAAGGTAAGGTTGGCTTCGTCGGAACCAACATTGTCGGTGTGTCCGCCTATTTCAATCTTCTTTTCCGGGTTGCCTTTGAGAAGCGATACCAATCGGTCGAGTTCTATCATCGACTCCGGTTTCAGTTCCCATTTGTTGGTTTCGAAGAATACATTGTTGAGCACAATGGTGGCGCCCGGGCGCAGCTTCTGCAGTTGCACATCCAATCGGTAGGGTTCATAACCGCTGAAGTTTTTCAACGAGAAGTTTTCGGAATGGAAGAGGTAGCCTTCCTTGCTAACATTGAGCGCATAGTCCTTACCTGCAGGCAGGCACAGCAGATAGTCGCCGGTTCCCTTATTGCTATATGCTTCTGTTACGGTTTTACCGGTTGCTAGGTCGATGAGTTCAATGCGTGCCTCAAGTTTTTTGTAGCTCAGCTTATCACTTATGATACCTGCAACATACGTCACGAGTGAAGGCTGCACACGCTGCGGAAGGTTGAATTGATAGAGATCGAGACCACCCTGGCCACCAAAACGATCGCTGGCGAACAGTGCTATTTGTCCGCGGGCGGTTACTTGAATAGAGTTCTCGTCTTTGTGTGTGTTGATGGGGTAGCCAAGGTTTACGGGCGCATCCCAATCACCGTTGGGCAGCAACCGACTCATGAATATATCGAGTCCACCCATTCCTGAGTGACCATTGCTGCTGAAGTAAAGCGTATGACCATCGGGGTGAATCATCACACTTTCTTCTTCGAAGATGGTGTTAATGCGTCCGGGAACTTTCACAGGCACGGCCCACTGACCGTCTTCACGAAGGTAGCTGTAGAATATGTCTTGCTCTTTGATTCCTTGCGCGGTGCGCTTTCCACGAACGAAATACAAGGTACGCCCGTTGGCAGCAAAACTGGGTTGACTTTCCCATGTAGCACTATTGATTGCACTGCCCATGTTTTCTGCTGTGGTCCAACCTGTGGCTGAGCGCATAGAATAGAAGAGGTCACAACTACCAAGGCCTTGCCTTGTGCCTCCCCAAGAACCATCAGCGCTTTCGCACGCCGTGAATATGAGCATTTGTCCGTCGGCGCTGAGCGTCGGCGCTCCTTCGTTTTTTGTGGTGTTTATTTCGAGTACAGGCTTCGCATCGCCCCATTGCTCTGCACCACGCTTGCTCAAATAAAAGTCTTCCTGTTTGCGACCTTGTGTTTGCGGATCGTCGATGAGACGCGTGAAAAGAAGAGTTTGCTCATCTGCTGTTATGCAAGGGTAGTATTCGTTGTCTTTGGTATTTACACCCGGTCCTAGATTAATAGGCTCAAACGGAACGGGGTATTGTAGGGCGCTCTTAGCGAATATGCAACTACTCAGAATAAGCTGTGCGCGTTTCTCTTGTTTAACATCGTTCTTGGGTAATGGAATGAATTTCGAAATGGCCTTCTCCGCTTCTTCATAGGTGCCTTGAGCGAAGTAGCATTCGGCCAGCATCATCCACGCGGCAGGGTAGAAGGTTGGATCGATGGAAATGGCTTTTTTCAAAGGCTCAATGGCTTTCTCAGTTTCGCCTGTTTCATCGTATAACTGCGCTAGCATGAGTTGAGCTTCTAAGAAGTCGGGCTTTTCCTTTACCAATGTTTCCATGGTAGTGATCGCTTTTTCATAATCGAACGCATCATAAGCTGCTATAGCCTCTTCGAAAGTCTTGATGGCTTTTTTATCCTTGATGGTGTATGTGCGATTGGGCTGAGCCACCAGCTGAAGAGCCGACAACAGCAAAAGAAGAAGGAGTAGTTTTTTCATGTCCTGCGTGTTTGGCAACAATTGGGCCTCAAGGTAAAAATGAACAACCCGCCTGGTGTGGCGGGTTGAATGAGTTATTATGATCTTGAGTTAATAAGTTGGAAACTTCATTTGTTATCCGTTTCTCTTAAACCCAAATGGTTTCCACGGTTTTTTCTTTGCAGCGTTACCTCCAGACCCTCCTGGTTTGGGTGGGCCATTGCGTGGTCCGCTTCGTGGTCCGCGACCTACAGGAGGTGGTGGAGTGCCCTTGAAAATATCAAATGACGGCGCCGGCAATTGACCACGGTCTTCACCGTGTGGTATGACGATGCCCGTGAGTCGTTGAATATCTCTGATGTACGAAACCTCTTCCGATTCACAAAACGAAATTGCAATACCCGAAGCACCCGCGCGTCCTGTGCGCCCAATGCGGTGCACATAGGTTTCCGCTATATTCGGTATTTCGTAGTTGATCACGTGCGTGAGGTCATCCACATCGATGCCTCGAGCGGCGATGTCGGTGGCTACCAGCACACGGGTTGTTTTGTCCTTGAAGTTTTTCAAGGCAAGCTGACGCGCATTTTGCGACTTGTTGCCGTGAATTGCCTCAGCCGAAATGCCCTTGCTATGTAAGTCCTTTACTACCTTATTGGCGCCGTGCTTTGTGCGTGTGAATACAAGTGCACGCTCAATGGTGTGATCGCTCAACACGTGGAAAAGCATGGGTTTCTTATCTGCTTTGTCCAAGTAGTAAATCGACTGATTAATCTTCTCGGCCATTGTAGCCGGTGGAGTCACCTCCACCTTTATCGGGTTGGAGAGGATTGTAGAGCTTAGCTTCTGAATTTCAGAGGGCATTGTTGCGCTGAAGAACAAGGTCTGTCGCTTTGGGGGCAACTTGGTAATAACCTTCTTCACATCGTGTATGAATCCCATATCGAGCATGCGATCGGCCTCGTCCAGAATGAAAATTTCAAGGTGTTTCAGATCGATAAAGCCTTGGTTCATCAAATCAAGTAAACGACCGGGCGTCGCAATGAGCACATCTACACCGCTCTTGAGCGCTTGCGTTTGTGGAAATTGTCCGACACCACCAAAGATTACTAGGCTCTTTAGTTTTGTGAAATTGCCATAGGCCTTGAAACTTTCTTCAATCTGAATAGCTAGTTCACGCGTTGGCGTGAGCACGAGTGTTTGTATGACTCGTCTGCCGTTTTGATGTTGTTGTTTTTGATGCAGTAATTGGATTACAGGTAGTGCGAAGGCAGCCGTTTTACCGGTGCCTGTTTGCGCGCAGCCCAGTAAGTCGCGTCCGTTAAGTATAATCGGAATAGCTTGCTCCTGAATGGGCGTTGGTTTTTCGTAGCCTTCTTTTTGCAAGGCTTTTAGTATGGGCTCAATGAGACCCAATGATTCAAAATTCATTAGAATAAAAAGTATAAATATGTTCGCGAAATGATCCGAACAATCAGGCGACGGAAATGGTCCTAAGGTGGACCCCCCTGATAAGTGTAAATCAACTTCTTGGCAAAGATAGGTGTTCTCTTCCTAGCATTGGCGTTAATCTTTGCTCTGCTATACCTTAATCGACAAGCGTCACCTTGTGAATGGTGTCGCCGAACTCAATGAATTCAACTATTTCCATTCCTTTTACAACATGGGCGAAAATGGTGTATCGCCCTTCTAGGTGGGGTGTAGGCACGTGTGTAATGAACCACTGGCAGCTTTCTGTATCTGGGCCTGATGAGGCAAGGCCAACAGACCCCGTGCGGTAATCGTGCAGTCGGAACTCCGATCGCAAAGTGTACTCGGTGCCCCCCATACCATCGCCGCGTGGACAACCTCCTTGGGCAACAAAGTTGGGTACTACGCGATGGAATGTCTTACCGTTGTAAAACCCAGTTTTGCATAGCGATACGAATGATGCGACGCTGCCAGGAGCTTCCTCTACATGAAGTTCAATCTCTATAGTGCCTTGTGTTGTTTCAATGCGCGCACGTTGGCGTCGCGGAATGGTCTTAACCAAATCCCAGTCGATAGGGTGATTGAAACCCGATTGAACCTCTTCTCTAGGTGAGATACCCCAACCATTGAGCGTTCGAATTATTTCATTGGCGGTCTCTATTTCCTTGGGCAAGGAAAGAGTTGAAAGGGCCTGGAGTAGTGCGTCATTGAGCGATAGCTTGTCGCGAGCAATCAACTCCTCTTCCCGCAGCTCGGCTGCGCACAAAGCGGTGATCCCGATGTCGGCGCGCATGAGTAGTGCGTGCATGGCGTTAGCATAGTTCAAGGTGTCGGGGAAGTTGGGTTGGTTGTGCGTTTCGATAAAGGCCTCGGTGTAGGCGTTGGCTTGCAGAATGTCGGGAAGTGCCAAAGCCCTTTCAAGGCAGGTGGAGGCGCTTATGCCGCTTACGCCCAACACACGAATACACGCGAGGCGATCATATGCAGTAGTGGCCTGCTCAATGGTGGCAAGCCAAGAGTCGAGGCGAAGCGAATCGCCTTGCGAGTGCAGCAGGCGGGTAGTGGCCGCTTGCATCGGAAGAGAAAGCCCGGTTTGAATGTTGCGAATGGCAGCGATTTCCTCGGCAAGCAGTTTTTTGCTTTGAAGTGCAAGGCATGCTTCTTCTGCAACGGCACGACGTGGGTGCTGAAGCAGCGGCAGCAAATCGGACGAGTTCACTTGTGGATGTTTACCAGCCGCGCGACACACCGCAACAAGCAGTTCTTGAGAGGTAGTTGTGGAACGCAACAGGCGTTCAATGAATCGCTGCGCCTGGCCACTTTCCGATCGGCCAGCCACCGGCATTGCGGCTGTCAACGTGAGTGTGTCGGTTTCGTTTGCAATTGACGCTATGAACTGGTTAACCTGCACTGTGTCGGCATACCAAGCTCCACGATAACGCCCCATCGCATAGGCTATCATACGCCGGTTTACAGTGGATTGTGAAGGATATAGAGTCGCCAGTTTGTTGATGAGGCGCGTGTCGCCCCAACCGCTATTGTGCATCCAAAAGGCCGCTTTTGCCGTGGCATGCACTCCGATGGAATCGACTCGTTCATAATTGAAAATAGCGTTTGCGGCGTTTTCCACCCATTCCTCGGCTGTTGAGGAGGCATGCAAACCGCCGGCGATTTTACCAATTGCCTCCGCAAGAGCAATTATACTGGCTGGATCACTTTCGTTGCGCAACTGCAAAGCGAGTGGCTCAATAGAACTGGGGTGAAGTGTTTGCCCGAGAGCATACGCCGAGGCTGAGCGCACTTCAGCAATGGCGTCGTGAAGGGATATATGAAGAGCATCGACAGCTCGGGGTTCACGCATGCTAGCCAATGCAAATGCCGCCTCAACACGGAGCATGGGCTGTGGGTGGCTGAGGTAGGCAACGACAGAATCAGTGTTGCGTTGATCAGTAAATTCCGCAAGTTTGAGGAGCTCAGGGTCTGCGAATTTGTTTGGCGAGGAGGGATGGTTGCAGGCTGTATGGAGAAGAGCGCAAATGAAAATAGCAACGACAAACCTTGAGGGGTAGAATTGTTTCATCGCGGCAAAGTTAAATGGGAGCTGCATCAAGATGAAACGTATCATAGGCTATGCTCTTAGCGCTGCTGCGGATGGGGAGGCCTGACGCCTGAAATGTCAAGACTAATTCACAATTGGCACAGCAATCTCGAGTTGTAAGAAACCGAAATGCTCGTCTATAGTATCCACCTCAAATTTCACATTTTTTTCTGCGCGCTTTACGATAGTTATTAAACCGAGTCCTGCACCTCCATGAGCATTGTATTCTTCATTGCACAAGATTTCGATATAGAGCTTGCGTAGTTCGGTGGTATTGAGCTCAATAAGTTGATTCATGCGCTCGTGGATGGTTGCAACCATTTCATTGAGGATGAGGTTTCCAGACATTAGTTGGTATTCATTACCCACTTTAGCAACAATCAAGTATGCGTTCATGTGTCCGTTACTGTCGCGAGCACCGTGAATCGATATATTCTGTAGAAGTTCGATAAGCATTCCGCAAACGCGCTTCATCGTTGAGCGCTTGTCACCAGATTCCAACACACCACTTTCCATGAATTTGAGGGTATGTTCAACTTTTAAGGAATCGAAATCTCCGAAGTGAGAAAAAAGCAGTGTAGCATTTTCTTTTCGGGTTATCACTCGCGACACCAAGTCGTGGTAGACAGCCTTCAGAGCATCCAATTTATATCCAGTGATAGACGTCATGACGACTGACAGGGGAAGTTTATTTGGGTTAGCATTGTGTAGGCTCATCGTCAAAAAGTTCGAGAATGCATACAAAAGTAGTTAAACCTTAGACGAATTTCCAAAAAAAGAAACGATTAAGCAGTTACGAATATAGCTACGGGATCACTTGCGGCAGTCCTTTAGAAAATTCAATAAGTTGGTTTTATGAACAGTTCCAGGATCTTCAATAGATTTTTAACTGATTGAATAACAATTGTTTTTAGTGGTTGTCAGACATTTTATCAGTTAATATCTATCGTTTATGTATGTTTTGCGAATGCATAAAGTAAGCGGCAAATTGAGACAAAGGCACTCCTCATCAAATCGATAAAACTTTTTTGGTTGTAAATCCATTACAATTTGAAGGGCATTCTTTGTCTCATCAATCACGTAAAATCGAAAAAAAAGATGAATGTCATGAATACATTGCCGCAAGCGAAACAGTATGTAGACAGTTTTGCTCGTCCAGAAGGTTTTAATCCTTACGCATGGGATGTAACTAAGAAGCTGGCTCTAGAGGCCTGGGAGAGCTACTTGGAAAAGCGCACTTTTCGCAGACAGATAAACTACATGTGTAAGGAATTTTATGCCATGATTCGTCGTCCGGAAGACGGTGAATATATTTTACCGAGGAACAGTTTTCGCATGCTAGGGAATTGCTAGGCGCTGACGTGTTAGGTTCGTTTAGCGAAGCTCCTCTTTTAAAAACTTGCCGGTCCAGCTTTTCTTCACCTTGCTAACAGCTTCTGGAGTTCCTTGAGCAATTATGTGACCGCCGCCATTTCCACCCTCTGGGCCCACGTCAATGAGGTGATCTGCAACTTTGATTACGTCCATATTGTGCTCAATCACCAACACGGAATTACCCCTGTCTACCAAACGGTTGAGTACGTTGATGAGCATTTGCACATCTTGAAAATGAAGACCCGTGGTTGGCTCATCCAATATATACATCGTATTGCCCGTGTCGCGTTTGCCCAATTCGGTAGACAGTTTTACGCGTTGAGCCTCGCCGCCACTGAGTGTTGTAGAGTGTTGACCCAAGGTGATGTAGCCTAGACCAACGTCTTGAAGTGTCTTGACAACATGCTTGATCTTCGGGTGTGCCTCGAAAAATTCAACCGCTTGGTCTACCGTCATGTCCAACACATCCGCAATGCTTTTGCCTTTGTAACGAATCTCTAGTGTTTCGCGATTGTAACGTTTCCCTGCGCAAATTTCACAACCCACCAGCACATCGGGCAAAAAATTCATTTCAATGGTTTTGACTCCAGCGCCTCTGCACGTCTCACAGCGTCCACCACTCACGTTGAAGGAAAAACGGCCAGGTTGGTATCCTCTAATTTTTGCCTCAGGAAGGGAGGCGTACAAGTTCCGAATGTCTGCGAAGATTCCGGTATACGTGCTTGGGTTGCTTCGCGGGGTTCGTCCAATCGGGCTTTGATCTATCTCAATGACTTTATCCAAATGCTCCAGCCCGCTTATGGTCTTGTAGGCCAAAGGTTTTTTCACACCGTTATAAAAATGGCTATTGAGAATGGGGTAGAGTGTATGCTCGATGAGCGAAGATTTTCCGCTTCCGCTTACTCCCGTTACACCTACAAACATGCCTAAAGGAATTTCGAGGTCTATGTTTTTCAGGTTATGCCCTGAAGCGCCTGTCAACAGTAGTTTTTTCTTGTTGCCTTTTCTCCGAGTTGCGGGTACTTCTATGCGTAAGTCGCCTCTCAAATAACGAGCCGTCACACTGTCTTGAATCTTTAGATCGTTGGGGTCGCCTTGCGTCATGATGCGCCCACCGTGCATACCAGCGCCAGGACCAATATCAATAAGATGGTCGCTCTGTAGCATCATATCTCTGTCGTGTTCTACGACAATTACACTATTTCCTCCGTCACGCAGTGCCTGCAAAGAAGCGATTAACTTGTGGTTGTCGCGTTGATGCAATCCAATACTGGGTTCATCCAATATGTAGAGCACACCAACCAATTGGGATCCGATTTGTGTGGCCAAACGAATACGCTGCGCTTCACCGCCACTCAGCGTTCGAGCACTCCGATGAAGAGTGAGATAGTCAAGGCCAACATCCACCAAAAATCGCAGACGATTTCGCACTTCTTTCAACGACTCACTGGCAATGGCAAGCTGACGTTGGTTCATCTTTTTTTCAACTCCCTCCATCCAGGCAATCAAATCATGCAAGCCCATTGCGGCTAATTCGGCAATATTCTTTTCTCCGATCCGAAAGAAGAGCGCTTCTTTTTTAAGTCTTGCCCCTGCGCATTCCGGACACGCCATCTTATTCATAAAACTTTCGGCCCAGCGGCGCAATGCGGGCGAGCTGTCTTCATCGATTTGCTTTTCAATTTGAGCAATGATGCCCTCATAGCGCATCTGGTAGGTTGCGTTGCCGCCAGTGTGCACGGTGAAGAGTTCCTCCGACCCATACAGCAGTGCATTGATAACCTCTTCGTCGATATCTTGAATGGGTGTGGAAAGGTCGAAGCCAAAGTGTTTTACAACGGCTTCCACCTGTTGGAAAGACCAATTGTTTTTGCCTTCACCCAACGGCACAATTCCTCCCTTTTTGATGGAACGCGTTGGATCTGGGATAATCTTTTCCATATCAATCTCGGCTACTTCGCCCAATCCGCTGCAGTGCGGGCATGCCCCATAAGGAGAGTTGAAGGAAAATAAGTTCGGCTCCGGTTCGGCATACGAAATACCAGAAGTTGGACACATTAAATGCCTGCTGAAGTGCTTGAGTGCAATGGGAGCGACCTTTTTCTTGGATGGTTTGGCGACTTCCTCGCTATGGGGCATCACCATAAGTGTGCCTTTGCCAAGCTTCAATGCTGTGCTCACGGTCTGTCGCAAACGAGCAAGGTCGGTGTCTGTCCCTGCTTTTTTCGAGTTGTTCGCGGCCGCCATGGCTAAACGGTCTACCACGAGTTCAATATCGTGCACCTTGTAACGGTCTACTTTATGTCCTTTGGTTAATTCAACAATTTCGCCATCGATGCGCGCTCGCAGGTAACCTTGCTTCATAATGGATTCAAACAATTCGCGGTAATGCCCTTTTCTACCTTTTACCAAAGGTGCCAAGATCACAATTTTTTGATTGGCGTAATCTTCACCGATGAGTTGAATGATTTGATCATCGGTGTATCTCACCATGCGCTCCCCAGTTGCATAAGAGTAAGCGTCGGAGGCTCGCGCAAAGAGCAGTCGGAGAAAGTCGTAGATTTCTGTGATTGTGCCGACGGTGGAACGTGGATTGCGACTAACTGTTTTTTGCTCGATGGAAATGACTGGAGAAAGACCATTTATTTTGTCGACGTCTGGACGCTGCATTTCACCGATAAACTGGCGGGCATAGGCCCCGAAGGTTTCAATGTAGCGTCGCTGTCCTTCTGCATAAATGGTGTCGAAGGCAAGAGAAGACTTACCGCTTCCACTCAACCCCGTAATGACCACAAGTTTGTTGCGTGGGATTGTCACATCAATGTTCTTGAGGTTGTGTTCTCGTGCTCCAATGACCTCTATTTGCTCTTCTCCCTTTTGCATGCAGCAAAGATGAATCGGCAACACCTAAAACAGAAGGTAAGTAGACATTAAATAGTGAACAACCGATAACGTAAAGGCAAAAAAGACTTTACTATGTTTGCCACAACTCTGTTGATCCATGTTGTTTTACACCTCGGCATTTCTTGTCTTTTTTCTGGTAGTGTTTGCCCTGCATTGGTGGGGGGTGAGGCGCACCAGTAAAGGGCAGAATATGCTATTGTTGGCCAGTAGCTACTTTTTCTATGGCTGTTGGGATTGGCGTTTTGCTGGGCTACTTCTTTTTTCGACATTGCTCGACTATTTCTCGGGACTTAAAATTGAGAATACCATAAATCTGCAAACGCGCAAGATTTGGTTGTGGGTAAGCGTTGGCGTTAACTTGGGTTTGCTTGGAGTTTTCAAGTATTACGATTTTTTCGCGCTCTCGCTGGCTAGTGCCCTGTCCAGTATCGGGCTGAAGCTCGATGTAGTCACGCTGCAATTGGTGCTGCCCGTGGGTATTTCATTCTATACCTTTCATGGGTTGAGTTATGTGCTCGACGTTTATAACCGACGCATAAAGCCCGACCGCAACTTGGTTGATTATGCGTTGTTTGTGAGCTACTTCCCTTTGTTGGTGGCTGGCCCCATAGAAAGAGCTACCCATCTGCTGCCCCAACTTAAAAAAGTGCGCACGTTCAATCCAACACAGGCAGTTGAGGGTCTGCGCATATTTATGTGGGGGTTGGTCAAGAAAATACTGATTGCCGATAACTGTGCCATGATAGCTGATGCCATCTTTGCCGACCCTACACAGTGGAATGCGCCCACGCTTTGGCTCGGTGTAGCAATGTTTGCAATTCAGTTGTATGGCGATTTTTCAGGGTACTCCGATATGGCACAGGGTATTTCCCGAATTTTTGGAATAGAGCTCATACGCAACTTTAATTACCCTTATTTCTCTACAAGCATTGCGGAGTATTGGAGGCGTTGGCACCTATCGCTCACGGGCTGGTTTCGCGATTATGTCTATTTCCCACTGGGAGGCAGCAGAGGTAACAAGTGGCTGCAGGTGCGTAACATATTCGTCATTTTTTTACTCAGTGGGTTTTGGCATGGAGCCAATTGGAATTTTGTGCTCTGGGGTTGTGTAAATGCTTGTTTTTTTGTGCCGAGCATACTCCGGGGAAAACAGGAGCCTTGGTACGAAAAGTTACTTTCGCGTCCTTGGGGAAAGGTCTTGGAGCTTGCACTCATTGGCCTCACATTCATACAAATTTTGATGACGCTCGTGGTCTTCCGTAATTCGGGACTTAGCAATATGTTCGTTTATTTTCAGAATATGTTCGGTTCGAATTGGGGCCATTTTCAGTCGGCTACACTTATAGGTTTTGCAAAAACAATGCTCTTGGTGGTTCTGTTTTTTGGGGTGGAATGGTGGTCGCGACATAAGGAACACCCGCTAGATAAGTTGCACTTGGTGATGGGACGTCCTGCGCGCTGGTTCGTTTACTACATGATACTCGTATTAATTGCTTGGTTTGGCGGACATCAACAACAGTTCATTTATTTCCAATTCTAACCATGAAGGGCTTTTTGATTCGCATATCATTCTTTCTGTTGCCCATCGTATTGGTGGTCGTTCTGTATAGCTGGCTAGATCCATTTCGAGTTGTTGGGTTGTATGCCAATTACAAACCAACAGATAAGGCCTTAACGGTGCCGTTGAATCAGAATAGGGTGAGTGCAGGTACGTTTTGTTTTTATAACGATCACATGCATTTCAATGCGTTCATTTTCGGGAGCTCACGTTCGATGTTCTACGAAATAGAAGATTGGCAGCCATACCTCGGCATTGATTCGCGTTGTTTTCATTTCGACGCATCAGCAGAGACACTAGAGGGGATTCTGCATAAAATAGAGTTTTTAGATAAGAAGCAAGTACCACTAAAAGACGTATTGCTTGTGTTGGATGCAGATATTTTTAGACCCTACACTTTACTCAACGAGCATCTGTATATGGAGGATCCTCTTGTGGTTGGAATGAGTAACTGGCTTTCGTTTCACAGCGCGCATTTCATGGCTTTTTTAGATAGAAAATTCTTGCGTGCGTATGCCGACTATGAACTAACCGGTGAGGCAAAACCATATATGACACAGCTAAGCCTGCTCGACGACAAACCATTTGCCTACGACGCATGGTCAAATGAAACACGCTATGAGTTTTATGAGAGCCAAGCAGCCATAGGGGAGTATTACACTTCTGCTCGAATGGAAAAGTTTAATCCGGCACGAGATGGAATGCAGCGGTTTTCATCGCCGGTAATTGATCCGGTCGAGGAAAGGCATTTGAAGACGATGGCTTCAGTTTTTGCCAAACACCAATCGCGCGTGCGAATTGTGATTAGTCCGTTGTACAATCAAATCAGATTATCCAACCAGGATTTACTTGTGTTGAGGAATCTTTTTGGCGAGGACTCGGTTTTCGATTTCTCAGGGATAAACAAACTTACCCAAAGCCACACAGGATATTACGAGCGCTCGCACTATCGCCCGCACATAGCGAAAGCGGTTCTCGACTCGGTCTACGGAGGCGCTGCCCTCAATCTGCGGCAGTAAGTGCTTATATTCGCGGGCGAAACACTACTTTATGGCAACCGGATCCAACCGTCTTATTGGGATTGATGTGACTTACGCAATTGCTCTTGTGGGCTGCGTTATGTATGGCTTCTCATATACGATTGGCGACTTGGTACAGAGCTCACTCACACACACGAAGTTCAATGTGTTTTTTGATATATTTCCCGCACTTTTTTTCTTCTTGAATGGATTTACCGTAACCCTCACCATGCGCGACAGGCGAGTGAGCAGCCGCAAGTTGCTCAGCTATTCGGGAAAGCGGGGGTCAATGGTGTTAATTGTTGGTCTGCTCTTTTGCGCATTTTGGCCTATGAACATCTTCGTGGCATCAGGAATGATGTTCTTGATCACACCGTTTGTGGCTCAGTGGAACAATGTGCTCATTCGCGTTATCACGCTATTGACTGTGGTGCTTGGCATTTCTCTTTTGTTTCTCGATGTGCCTGCACACACAACCTACACGTTGCCCTCTCTCGGTGGGGGAGAGATTTATAACGGGCTTGGATTTCTGTTTTTCAATGGGTATTATTCTCTTTTGCCATGGATTGTCTTCTTTTTCGCTGGATTGGTTTTTGGCCGAACAGAAATAAGGCCGCGCGGTTGGTTGCCTCCTTCCAGTATGGTAGGCTTGGCGCTTATTGCGTTTAGTTTTTTGGTAAATCGGTATGCAAAAATTCTAGATACCGACGTCTTGTTGCTGCGTCGCTCCGATTTGTTCTTCATGAATGTGCGTCTGCTCTTTCCTGCATTTTGCCTCTATGGTATGGGGGTCTCGATAGTGTTGGTAAACACATGTGTATTTGTGTTTAGAAAAATGGAAGCACCGCGTCTCATCAAGTTCATACAAACGATTTCTTCCATGAAGTACAGCGTGGTTTTTTTTCACATGCTCATCGGAACCATAACGTTAGCTTTAGCCAACGTTGAGTTTTTCTCCAAGCGCCTTGCGTTGATTTTGTATGTAGTGCTGGCCACTATGCTTACCCTCTATTTGCCTTTCCTTTGGAAAAAGCGCGTCACCGACCAGGGCCCAATGGAGTTCATCATGAAGCGTATTTCAGGCTCCGCCAAGAAATGAGTTTTCATTTCCAACATCACACGCTATTCTTCAACAAGCCAGCCGTGACATCGCGCGATGTGCTGCACGCACGCGATGTATATTACGTTAAAATAGGTGCTGACGAAGCCCTGGTTACAGGTCTTGGAGAGTGCGCACCCATTTGGGGGCTAAGTGCGGAAACCAAGCCTGAAGTGGAGCGCACACTAGCCAATTGGAACACCTTGCTTCAAACGCCTTCATTGCTCGAGTCCACTTTCGCCGGTATGTCTTCCCTTCGATTCGCTATGGAAATGGCGCTGCGCGATTTGTCGCAAGGTGGAATACAAATGCCGTTCAGTGTTGATCTCACTAAATCCATTCCCATCAATGGTCTGGTTTGGATGTCTGATGCAGAATCTATGTTTTCCGAGTGCAAAGCCAAAGTGGAGGCCGGCTTCACGACGATAAAGTTTAAAGTCGGCGCATTGAACTTCGCGCAAGAACTTGAGTTACTCAAGAAGGTTCGCTCTGAATTCTCGCAGCACGATTTGGAAATTCGACTCGATGCCAACGGAGCTTTCACCGCTGCTGAAGCTTTGCATAAACTCGACGCCCTTTCCGTCTTTCACATACAATCCATTGAGCAACCCATGAAGGCTGGCAACTATGCCGCCATGGCCGAGCTGGTAGAAAAGACTCCAATACCAATTGCACTCGATGAGGAGTTGATTGGAATTCAAACACGATTACAAAAGGAAGAGTTACTCGATGCCATTCAGCCACATTTTTTGGTGCTGAAACCAACCCTTCATGGCGCCTTTAGTGGTTGCGATGAGTGGATAGAGTTGGCACAAAAACGAGGCATTGGATGGTGGGCCACATCGGCCTTAGAGTCTAATGTGGGGCTTAATGCAATTGCGCAGTGGGTGCTCACCAAGAATGTTTCAATACCTCAGGGGTTGGGCACTGGGGGGTTGTTCTCGAACAACATCGCTTCCCCATGGGTGGTTGAGTCGGGGAGGTTGCGCTATGACCAACAATTGAGATGGAATCTGAAACCGCTCCATTTATGACCATACACCCGTCATTTCGATACAATGGCGTTGCCCTTGCCCAAGACCAGTGGAAGCCTTGGTTACACGGAAAGCTTGCAAGTAGCCCGGAGTGGGAGTTTTTGCATATTCGTTTTATGCTGGATTGGTTGAATGACAGCGACTTTATAGAAGTACAAACATCTGGTTCTACAGGAATACCCAAAATGTGGAAGGTTTCTAAATCAGCCATGCTTGCAAGTGCCTTTTTAACAGCCAAACATTTCAACTGTTTATCGGGAACAACGGCATTACTCAATCTGTCGTCTTCGTTTATTGCCGGAAAGATGATGCTCGCAAGAGCCATGTCGCAGGGTTGGAACCTCACGGCGATAGAGCCCACTGCCCAGCCGCTGGAAAGTGTTCAACACGCATACGATTTCGCAGCATTCACTCCCATGCAACTTGCGCTGCTCACCCCACAACAGTTGCAGCACTTGGGTCGCTTTGGTGTTGTCATCGTTGGAGGTGCAGCGGTTTCTTCCTCCTTATGCCAATCCCTTTCGGCATTGGGAAATACTATTTATGAAACCTATGGCATGGCCGAAACACTCAGCCATGTTGCCGTTCGCAGGATTCAATTGGAGCCTGTGCCTTTTCATGCGATTGGAGAAATTACATTTTCGGTCGATGAGCAGAGCCGACTTCAAATTCATGCGGCACACCTTTCTAGTGATATGCTGCAAACACAAGATGTTGTATCGTTGATAGACGATGTTTCATTTTATTACCTGGGGAGGTATGACCGAGTGATCAACAGCGGAGGTATAAAATTGTTTGCGGAGGCCATCGAATTTAAACTCGCAACGGTTTTGCAACAACCCTTTGCGGTTACCTCACACCCCGACGAAGTTTTAGGAGAGCGCGTGGTGGTATACATAGAGAGTAAATCGATACCGGATGAGGATGTATTAAGAGAGCGAATGCGCTCTGTGTTGGAACGGTATGAAATGCCCAAGGAAATAGTTGCTGTTGATGCACTGGAAAGGACTACCTCCGGAAAAATTAAACAAATAAAGAAATAGCGTATGGACTTGGTATTTGCGAGTGGCAACGAACATAAGGTGCTTGAGGTTGAGAATAAGTTGGGAGGTATGGTGAAACTGCGCAGTTTGAACGCCATTGGGTGTTTGGACGACATTGAAGAAACGGGGCATACGTTGGAGGAGAATGCCCGCATAAAGGCGTCACACGTGTGGAGAAATTACGGATTGAACTGTTTTGCTGATGATACGGGGCTAGAGGTTGAAGCGCTTCAGGGTGCGCCTGGCGTGTATTCTGCACGCTTTGCGGGACCTCAAAAAAACGCATCCGACAACGTGGCTCTTTTGCTCGAAAAACTCAAGGGTGAGCAAAATCGAAATGCCCGTTTTCGAACGGTTATTTGCTTGATTATGGATGACAAGGAGCACCTTTTTGAAGGCATCGTGGAGGGTACAATTATCGATGTGCCTCGGGGCGGTGGAGGCTTTGGCTACGATCCTGTTTTTGTGCCGAATGGCTTCGTTGGCACGTTCGCTGAAATGTCGATGGAAGAGAAAAATACGATGAGTCATCGTGGAAGAGCCCTTAAGGCATTATCAGATTTTCTCAAGAATACTTGAGTTCACACCGCTGAAGGGTGTACCTTCGTCCCCAACAGCGAATAACTAAATCACAGAATTTATGGAGTTTATTTCAGGAAATCTTATCGCAACGATAATCGTTGCGTTGCTCGTGTTTAAATCTTTTGTGGTCATTCAGCAAGGAATGATGGGCGTGGTAACGGTGTTTGGAAAGTACCGTCGTGTCTTGTCACCCGGGTTGAGTTTTACGATTCCTTTTATTGAGGTCGTATTCAAAAAGATAAGCACCCAGAACAGAAGTGTTGAAATGGAGTTTCAGGCGGTTACGTTTGATCAAGCGAATGTGTATTTCAAGTCGATGTTGTTGTACTCTGTGATGAGCGGCGAGGAAGAGGTTATCAAGCGTGTGGCTTTTAAGTTTATCGACGAGCGCAGCTTGATGCAAGCCTTGGTGCGCACCATTGAAGGTACCATTCGTGCATTTGTTGCCACCAAACGCCAAGCTGAGGTTTTGGGGTTACGCAATGAAATTGTGGAGCACGTAAAATTTGAAATAGACAATAGGTTAGAGGATTGGGGCTATCATCTGCAAGATTTGCAGATCAACGACATTACGTTCGACGAGGCGATTATAAAGTCCATGGCTCTGGTGGTTGCTTCAAACAATTTAAAAGCGGCAGCGGAGAATGAGGGGCAAGCATTGTTGATTACAAAAACGAAGGCCGCAGAGGCAGATGGGAATGCCATCAAGATTGCAGCACAGGCTGAAAGAGAGGCGGCGCAAATGCGTGGTCAAGGCGTGGCATTGTTTCGTGAAGAGGTGGCAAAGGGGATGCAAAATGCCGCTCGTGAAATGCAACAGGCCAATTTAGACACTTCAGTAATCATGTTTAGTATGTGGACCGAGGCCGTCAAGAATTTTGCTGAGTATGGCAAGGGCAACATCATTTTCCTCGACGGTTCACCCGATGGCATGGAGAAGGTGATGAAGCAGATGATGGGAATGAATAAAATGATGGAGCGCAAGTAGGAATAAACTAAGTTCATTTATGGGCAGTCGCGCACCGTGGTCTGCATTTCATTGGCTTATTCCAACAGGTGCTGGTATCGTTAGGGAGAAATAAAAAAGGGATTCACGTCGAATCCCTTTTTCTTAAAACCTGTAAGGAAAATTTTGAAACCAACGCAGTCCTGGAAAAACTGCGAAACCATATATATGACGTAAGTGTTAAGTGTGGGTTGCCTTATTTCTATTTATATATAATTTCTAATTGATTATTAGTGGTTTGCGATAGGTCTATTGAAGAATGTAAGAGATAATGTATCGAAGTCATTTGCCATCAACAATGGCGGGTAAGCAAGCTATTTTTGCGCCCCACAATTAGTTATGTCCAACCTGTATACCCCTCAGCAAATCGAGAAAATTCTAAGAGAATTGAACGGTCGTTTCAACTGTGCTATAGCTCTTGAAGAGTTTCGCGATAAATCCTATTCTACATCGAGCCTTACCGATTTATTGGTTCAGCGCATCAGCGATGAACTCATTGGTGAGTGGACAACAGAGAGAGCATTCAGTTCGCTGAAGAGGGGGATGGTGCAAGCGGGCATTTCTAGCGAAAAAATTTCCATGGACGCTCCTCTGGATGAGTTGTTTCCTCGTGCGCAACGTCGCGAGCATTTAAAGCAACTTTCCACAGCTACTGGAATGCCGATCGATGTGCTGAAGCCGAATGGTCTTCTAAATGGATTGTTGGTCTTTTTGTTTTTCGTGTGTATTCCTTTGGGTATCGGAGTGGATTGGTTTCTGAGCGGATTGTGCATGTTGCTCTGTGCAGCAGGGATTTTCGTGCTGAGGAAACAAGCAAAAACCTTTAAGATGGAAACCCTAGGCCAAATGGCTGAAGACATTGCGTGGCGTCTCTACCTGCAACAGCAGAAATCGAGTACTAGCATATCACCAAAAACGATTGAATTGGAGGTGAGCAAAGC
>CAMBPD010000039.1 GCA_945869405.1 Chryseobacterium gleum
ATGCGCTGACGTATCTCCATACTTCCGGCAGTATTGTATTGGGTCGACAAGTACAAAGCCTCTAACCATCCGCCCGCAATAACCATGGCTGAAACCTCAACTCGGTCCTTCTCTTTTAAGTAACCATTGAGGTCGGCATACGCCTCAGATATTATGTTCAACATGGAATCACGATTCTCTTGGTTTTTCTCCAATCGCTCTAGTAACTCTGGTGTAATCGTTCCGTCTGCGTCCATTTTACGAGCTAACTTTTGCGCTGCTGCAAAGTATTCAGTTGTCATTTGCTTCTGATCGAAAATGGCGGTGTAGCTTAAGTCAGCACCGTAAATCCCTAGCATAATGGCATGCCGCGACTCGCCGGTGTATTTATCAACGTTCGCCGTGGGAACTAATTTCCCTTGATCGAACTGAAAGCCTTTCTGCTTAATCAATGACGACATCTCAACAGGCGAAGGAATTGAGAAAAATATTTTTTCCAATTCTTTCATGCGCGCCACCTCAGCTGAGTCGAGTGCTGCCTTAACGGGCGGCTGAGTTGTCTTCGATTCGGTGCTCTCTCCGCAAGATGATATGAGAATGCTTATTCCCATGAGTAGCGAAAAGAAACCAAGTACATTCTTCCTTTGCATTTTCTTGATGTTTTTAGGGTGGTTGATCAATTCCATTGGATATGGCTTGTCAAGCGGTAATGTTCGCTCAACAAAGCATTGGTACGGAAGCTCTTCCAAATAAGTTTTAAAAATCAATATGTTTATTTCAACAATGGTTCAAATTGATAGCCTTTTCCTCGTGAATACTATGATTTAGAACCCCTCCCCTTACAATGCACAAGTGTATATTCGCGGCAATTCTCCCTTGGCCCCGTAGTTCAATGGATAGAATAGAAGTTTCCTAAACTTTTGATATGGGTTCGATTCCCGTCGGGGCTACTATCTTTTTGTTCTATGCAGGATTGATTTACGTTCTATGGGTAGAATATCCCGCACGTGCGGGACTAAACTTTTGATATGGGTTCGATTCCCGTCGGGGCTACTATCTTTTCGTTCTATGCAGGATTGATTCACGTTCTATGGATAGAATACCCCGCACGTGCGGGACTAAACTTTTGATATGGGTTCGATTCCTTAAGAGGCTGATAGCTTTTCATTTCCAATTTCTTGCGAATCACTGTCGGATGTTTCTAAAAGAACAATGAAGACGCTTGCGCCTGGTTGTGTTCTGTTAGCTACTGGGTTTGGATCCGGTTTTTGATAGACTCGAAATGCAGATGTGGAATGCTATTGCTTAGAGCCGTAGCTTTGCCCTATGTCTCAGTGGAAACGTATGTCTTTGAGTAACGTCGATGCCCAACGATGGGACGCTTGTGTGCAGCGACACAACGGTGAAGTTTTTTCTGAGTGGTGGTATTGGATTGCAGTATGCCCTTCATGGCAGGCTTGGGTTAAGGGCGATTATGAAGAAGTGTTGGCATTTCCCATCGAAAGAAAATGGATGGTTATTCCCCTAATGCGCACGCCATTGTATGTAAAATGGCTAGAGGGTAATGCTCAACAATTGCGCTGGCTCATCCAGTCAAATTGGGCCCTTAAAAAAATACATGTGCCCTTCGAATTGGAGGGTGCTCATCCACGCATGTTCCAGTTGCTTCGACTCGACCAGCAGTGGGCCCCCTCAAAAGAACTTGCAAAAAACCTTCGCAAGGCAGAGGCCGAAGACTTTCAGTTTGTTGCGTCCGTCGAATGGCTTGAGTATGAATCATTCATGCAAAAATACCACCCCTATCCTTGGCCACCGAAACAACGGCAGCGCATGCGTGCATTGTTTCAGGCAGCAATAACAAGGGGCACTGGTTGCATCGCAGGTGTTCAAATGAACGGTATTTGGGCAGCAATGCAGTTTTACATTCATAGCCGCGACAAGGCCTACCTTATTCAAAACGCTGTGTCTTCAACGCTCAGAAATCGCGAGCCAATGCCTTTTCTTTTGCATTCCTTGCTTAAGCAATGGCAGGGACAGGCCCCTATCACATCCGTAAACTTTATGGGTTCACACAACCCCGGGGTGGCGCGCTTCAACGAAAAGTTTGGCGCCCAAACAACTCACTATTGGGAATACCAATGAACATAATTGGCCATGTGTTCATGCAACTGGAAATGTGCCGCTAGAATTAATTTTTAATTGCGTAATGGCAAACACATCGGAAATATTTAACTCAATCGTACATACCCGTCGAGCAGTTCGCAAATTTCATCCAACCGATTATGATCCGCTGGCAGTTACTCGTAGCCTTGAGCGCGCTCATCTCGCCCCAAATAGCAGTAATATGCAGCTGTGGGAGTTTTACCGTGTGAGCACACCCGATACCATGAAGTTGCTGTCGCGCTTTTGCATGGGACAGAATACTACTGAGACAGCTCGTGAAATGATTGTGGTTGTGGCTAGGCCCGACCTCTGGCGTCGACGAGCCAAAAGCAATTTGGATTTTGTGAAAGAAAATCTTGGCGACAGGCCGGCCTTCAAAGGTCGCAGCGCACTCGGCTATTATGGAAAACTCATCCCTATGCTTTACAATAATGATTTGATGGGTATTCGGGGCGGTATAAAAAAAGTTGTCGCGTGGCTTATTGGATTGCGAAGGCCCATGGTACGCGAGGTGAGCGGAACTGATATCCGAATCGTCACACACAAAAGTGCAGCTCTTGCCGCGCAAACCTTCATGCTGTCAATGGTTGCCGAAGAACATGATACCTGTCCTGTGGAGGGCTTTGACAGTAAACGGGTAAAGCGGCTGTTGAATTTACCGCGACGAGCAGAAATAAACATGGTCATCACTTGCGGGAAAAGAATACCGGAAGGAATATATGGCCCCCGTTTTCGTGTGCCGCTGAACGAAGTGGTTTTCGACGTTTAGAGTTATACCGTGCACCTTTAGCGGTTCGCAATTGTTGTTGTGTGCTTTTGTTTTTATATTTGGAATACTTACGTTTTTGCTTGGGCTAAAACGTAAATTAACCAAATCACCCTGTATGAAGTCTTCAATAGCATCAACGCTATTCGACAACGAGTCTATTCGTTTCGATTTGCTCCGAGAGCGCGCCTTCAACTTGAGGTGGGCATCTGTTGAAAAAGATGTCATTCCGCTAACTGCAGCCGATCCCGATTTTCCATGTGCTCCCGAAATTGCCGAAGCAATTGCGCGCTACGCAAAAGATAGATACTTGTCGTATGCACCCGCTGAAGGTCTCCTATTCTTTCGCGAGGCATTAGCGCACAATTACAGCGCTAAAAGAGGAGCGCCAGTGTCTCCGGACGGGGTGCTTGCCTGCGATAGCGCGGCGTTTGGAATTCAGGCCGTATGCAAAGCAATGTTAGGCCCCGGCGATGAAGCTGTGATTTTTAATCCGGTTGATTTTTTGTTCAAGCACTGCATAGAAGCATGCGGAGCTAGCGCCCTGTCTTGGGATGTGCCGCTTACACCAGACGGCGCATGCGATTGGGATCTACTAGAGGAATTAATAAGCCCAAATACGCGCCTACTCTGTCTGTGCAATCCACTTAACCCTACCGGCAAAGTATTCTTACGAAATGAACTATTGGCCCTTGCGGTTATCGCAGAGAAGCACAACCTCATAATTCTGTCAGACGAAATATGGAGCGACATAATCTTCAGCCCGAGTGCTTATTTGAGCATTGCAGCATTACCCGAAGCAATGCATCGAACCGTTATAGTTACAGGGTTCAGCAAGTCCTACGGCCTTGCGGGCTTAAGGGCAGGAGCAGTTCTTAGCACAAACCCAAAGCTTTTGGAAAATGTTATGTTGGCTTCCGATCAGCGAAGCACGGTGCATGGGTGCAATGTGTTAGCACAAGTAGCGGCAACCTCCGCGTTAAATGAGGCGCAATATTGGCTCAAACAGTTTCTCGAGCACCTCCACCGTATGCGAACTCTTACGGTTGAATCGCTCAATGCAATTCCGGGCGTCCAATGCGCAATGCCCCAAGGGTGTTACGTCGCTTTTGCTGATGTTTCGGGAACGGCATACAGTGCTCAAGAATTACGCGACCTCTGGTATAATGAGGCCCGTGTTTCGGTCGTGCCAGGGCTTCCACGCTGGTTTGGCAGCCGTGCAGATGGACATATCCGTATCAGCTTCGCAACCTCAGAGCATGTTCTCCAAGAGGCTTTTCAACGAATTAATAACTGTATGCACGCATGAAGAAGACGGTAATCATCGGAGGTGGTGTAGCGGGCTTGTCACTGGCAATAGCCCTTAAAAGAAGAGCACAGGATGTTGTAGTGTGCGAACGTGAAGAAAAATCGCATACCAACGGACACGCTTTCCTTATTCACCCCGAAGCAATGCGGGTGCTAGAAGGGATCGTTGAGGTCGATCCTTACCATCTCATGCCGGGTAGAATAATTGAAGAGCTTTTCTTAAAAAACGCCAACAATGAATTATTGGAAAATGTGAAATTGGATGGGTGGATCTGCATGAAGCGCTGCGAGGCAATGAATGCTTTGTCATCGCAATTGCAGGAGGGTGTTATAAAGTACGGATGTCTTTTTTCACATTTTCTTTTTGAAGGCGAACAGATAATTGCCGCAGTTTTTCAGAACGGGGAGGTGGTCTATGGCGATGTGTTTATTGGTGCCGATGGTGCTAGATCTTCTGTTCGAAAAGCGTTATTTGGCCCAACTGAGTACACCCCTGTTTTGGTGAAAGAAATACTGGGCACCATCAATAACCCTGCGTTGTTCAATCGTCATGCAAATCACTTTACCAAATATCTCAGCACCGACAAGGGCCTCGCAATTGGCTTCATTCCTTGCAGCGATGAAGAATTGATATGGTTTCTTCAAGTCGATGTGTCGTTGCTAAATGGCCCACTTGACTCACCAGGCGCCATTGCGTCATTTTGCAAAAGTATTCTTATCGATTTCCCCGAAGAGGTTCAAGAAATTATGCAATGCCAATCCGTAATGGCCAATTACGTTTGGAATACAACTGATTTTGACTTGTTGCCTTCCTTTCACAAACAAAATGTCTTGCTCATAGGCGATGCCGGGCATCTCGCTTTACCCTTTACGAGCGCAGGAGTCACTAATGCATTGCTTGATGTAGATTGTTTGGTGGATTTACTGGATACTGATTTGGAACTGAATCAGGTATTTGAAGAGTTTTATAATCAACGTTCGCCACATATAAGAGGGCATATAGAAGCCGGCCGCCAAATACGCTCAAGTTTTTTCAAGGGATCGAGCACTGAGGTTAGGTTACCGCTTATCCAAGATTTGAAATCGCTAAAGAAAAATTAGAGCCCCGCACTGTTTCACGACGGGGCAATTCTAGCTCAATTAATGCAGCTATGAATGATCCACGCACGCTTGAACCCCGCTCTGCCAACTACGCAGCGGTATCCTTGTAAGTTCCTCCCAGCGTAGTGTCGAGAGTTTAGAGTACTTCGGCCTGTGAGCTTTTGTCGGAAAACGATTGCTGTCTACTGCCTCAACAGGAACCGCCAAACCATTTGCATGCATAATTTCTCGTGCGAAATCAAACCACGAAGCCGTTCCCGTTTGAGTGTAGTGATAAATACCATACGGAACTGGTGTCTGCTCTACCAATCGCAGGTGAAGAAGTTCCAGAACATCCTCAGCTAAAAAACGAGCATACGTTGGTGACGCGACTTGATCGCTAACTACCGACAACGCCCCCTTCTCGTGAGCTAGGCGCATCATTGTTTTGTAGAAATTGTGCCCGAAAGTGCTGTACAACCAAGAGGTACGCAAAATGAAGTAGCGATTGGTTTTAGCGTCTATGGCTCGCTCTCCTTGTAACTTACTGCGACCATACACATTCAAAGGCTCTACTGTGTCATCCTCGGAATATGGCGTATTCTTTTGTCCGTTAAAAACGTAGTCGGTGGAGATGTGCACCAATAGTGCGCCGTTTTTTTTACACGCGGTTGCTAAGTATCCCGGACCCATTGCATTGCCTGCCATTGCTCCCATTTCGTCTTCCTCAGCTTTCTCAACGTTGGTATACGCCGCCGCATTTATCACGGCGTGAGGGTTGAGTTTCTGAAGTATCTCTTCATTCCTCGACTCAACCGATATGTCCCATTCTGCTTTCGAAAAAAAATGAAACTCCATTTTGGGAAAAGACTGCGCAAGCGCGCGTAACTCTTGTCCCAATTGACCATTTGCTCCTGTTATCGCGATGCGTAACGTCTCGTTTTTCATAGAGCGAATGTATATCCTATCGTTTTACAATGAATTTGTTGAATCATTGTATCTTTGATTCCCTGGCACAGTACTTGGCTTCGTCGAGAAAATCATCACCATGAAAAACTACACTTATTGTTTTGTTTTGTGCTTATTGCTCGTTACTGAAGCAACAACTGCGCTTGCACAACTCCGCTCCACAAACCTCAATATCGGGTTTCAAGTTGTGCAGCCCCTAGGCAGTTTTGCATCAGAGTATGAAGGATTGCCGGCTGGTGTTGCCGGTTCATTCAGTATGCCCATCTTGCGTTCACCCGTGGAATGGGGAATAGGCTACGCATGGAATAGTATGGGCTCAATCGACCGCGATATCATTGCATTAGTCAACTCAGACACCCTCAATGGCAATGCGTATGCTGAAGGAAATCTAGCCATACGAAGCAACAGCAATCGATATATAGCGCATGCTCGTGTGCGCCCGCTGAATGGAAAAGTACAACCGTATGCAGATGTGTTTTCTGGACTAGAAACATTCAAAACGACAACTACAATTACAATTGATAATAGTGGATATAGCTCCGAGCTTTCCACAAATCGAAACCATCTTGATATGACCTTTTTCTATGGTTGGGCTTTGGGGTTGCGCATCCGCTTAGCCCCTTCCATTTATGCTGAGGCCCGTTACGAAAACATAAATGGGGGAACAGTTCAGTATGTCGACGATAATTCAGTTGAAATCAATGGAGATAACTCAATTGTTTTTGACTTAAAGGAATCTCAAACTAACAAGGCCTTGTACCAAGTGGGTATTGCTTTTGGTTTTTAAAACACCAATCTATAAGAAATGAAAAGGGCGGTTATTTACCGCCCTTTATCGTTTTAGCAAAACTCTTCAAAAGCCGTTTTTAAATGCTCTGCTATCATATCTGCCGTGCGACCTTCAATGTGATGGCGCTCTATCATGTGCATCAAGTTTCCATCTTTAAACAATGCGATACACGGTGACGAGGGAGGATAAGGAAGCATATATCTGCGTGCGCGGTCAACAGCATCCCGATCAACACCTGCGAAGGTGGTGGTCAGTTTTGAGGGTAGCTTGGAAGACATTTGCACCGCCTTGCGAACACCAGGACGCATGCTTCCCGCTGCGCATCCGCAAACTGAGTTAAGCACAACTAATACTGTTCCTGCGCTATTCACTGCGGCATCAACCGCCTCTGGCGTCATCATTTCTTCAAAGCCTACCTGGTCAAGTTCCTGACGCATGGGGGCTACTAATTCTGCTGGATACATTGTTCTTGTATTTTATTTGGTAAAAATGCACTCATTATCTAATCGGCAATAGTAAACCGATGTTAATCATTTAAAACACCGTCTATCAACTTATGTATGTCCTCGGTGCTAGAAGGACGAGGAGCATCAACACTAACGATTTTTCCGGCCTCATCAATGACAACGAAGCGTGGAATAGAGTTCACCGCATATAGGTAACTCATTGTTTTTTCCATTTCCTGACTTTGATGCAATTGAAGACCGGTCATGGATTCTTTTGCTATGAAAGTTTTCCAGGCTGTCACATCTTTATCGGTGCTCACACTTATGAACTGCACATTCTTGCCATGATATGCTTCTTCCAGCATTTTTAAAGAAGGAATTTCGCGCTTGCACGGACCACACCAGGTAGCCCATGTATCGATGTAAAGCACCTTTCCGCGATAATCACTTAGCTTACTCACGTTTCCCTTCGCATCATAAAACTCTGCATCGGGTGCAATTTTACCCACTTGAAGATGCTCAAATTGTGCAGCGTATCTTTTTACCGACTCGAGCAGTTTCTTGTCGTTTGAAACTTTTTCTAGCGTACTAATAAAGGATGTCATATCGGCGGTTCCAACATCTTTCATCATCTGTGGCATGAACTCATTGATGAGTATGCTCTTGTTGCGCTCAGGCTTTATCCATTCACCGATAACCGACACGATAAGCTCATAGTAGTGTGCAGGCGATTTATCTGTAGAGAGTTGAAAGCGCAGATTGGCCTCGAGCGATGCCTTGTTAAGAGCAAATGATTTATAGGATGCATCATACGCCATTGACTCGTTGTTGAGTTCAACGGATTCAATGAATTTGTCGATTGATTTAGGCATGGCTCCCATTCCCGATTTCGCGCGTTGGCTTTTGTAGTTGATTAAGTCGAGCCCCATTTGGTAGTTGTATATGTTGGTCTCGGCTTCTATGAATGGGGTGATTAAACTAGCGTTCTTGCTGTTTTTAGAGAGTAATTGTAGACGAGACTCGCGCACCGAATCACGCATCGAGTAGAAGGTTTCGGCATCAATAGTGTTCAGTTTTGGAGCGGGATATGTCGCCATAAATGCACGGTCTTCGCGGATACGTTGAAGCAAGTGGTTGCAATACGGGGCGCTTGAGCCTGTAATCGTTGCCTCTGTGATGTTGACGCCGCTTGCAGCTATAGTTACTTCATCTGCAGGTAGCAAGTAGAGAGAAATACTCTGACGGTTGTACTCAACTGTGAAGTAGTTGGCCGCTGCTTGCTCGATGAGTAAGTCGAATTTCCCATCCGTCGCTAGCTTCACTGTATCTGTTCTGCCCATGTGTCTCAGTAGGAAATAGTCGCGCTGAGGATTTGTGATGGTTCCCTTAAAATTGGTTTTGGCCACCTGTGTATAGGCGATGCCATGTGGCGCAGCTAAAACTGTTAGGGTCATTAGAAGGATATACAGCTGTCTCATTCTTTGATGTTTAGTGCAATGCTGAGTTCATCAAGTTGGTGTTGATCGATTGCGCTTGGTGCGTCTATCATAACATCTCTGCCACTGTTGTTTTTCGGAAATGCGATAAAATCACGTATGCTTTCAACGCCACCAAATAGCGCACATAAACGGTCGAAGCCAAAGGCAATGCCGCCATGCGGTGGAGCACCATATTCGAAGGCATTCAAGAGAAATCCAAATTGGTTTTGCGCCTCCTCAGGTGTAAAACCAAGCAAATTGAACATGCGAGATTGAATTGCTCGGTCATGAATTCGTATAGAGCCCCCACCAATTTCAACACCGTTCAACACGAAATCATACGCATTTGCTCTTGCATCCCCTGGAGAGGTTTCAAGTAATTCAAAATGCTCAGGTTTAGGAGCGGTAAAGGGATGGTGCATGGCAAACCAACGGCCGGCGTCTTCATTCCACTCCACTAGTGGAAAGTCGACTACCCATAGAGGCTTGAACTCTTCTGGATTACGAAGATTTAGTTTCGTGCCCATGAGTAAGCGGAGTTCGCTCAGTTGCTTGCGTGTACTATGTAGCTCGCCAGACAGCAGTAATATTAAATCGCCTGCCGAGGCACCTGCAGTAGTTGCAATTGTTTTCCAATCTTCTGCTGAATAAAATTTATCTACGGATGATTTAAAACTTCCGTCTTCATTGCACAGGCAATACACGAGGCCTTTTGCGCCTATTTGTGGACGTTTTACCCATTCGGTTAGTTCGTCGACTTGTTTGCGCGTGTAATTCGCACAACCTGGCACGACCAGTCCGAGAATTGCTTCAGCACTATCGAAAATTGGGAAGCCTTTGCCCTGCATCGATGACGTGAGGTCTTGAAACTCCATTGCAAAGCGAACATCCGGTTTGTCATTGCCGAAGCGGCGCATAGCATCATCGTAAGTCATACGAGGAACTCCCGCTATATCTAACCCTTTTACTGTTTTGAAAAGATGTCGCACCAATCCTTCAAATGTGTTTAAGATATCTTCCTGCTCAACGAATGCCATCTCGCAGTCGATTTGGGTGAATTCGGGTTGACGGTCGGCACGTAAATCTTCGTCACGGAAACAGCGAACGATTTGATAATAGCGGTCATAACCTGCTACCATCAGAATTTGCTTGAAGGTTTGTGGTGATTGCGGCAGCGCGTAGAATTGGCCTCCGTTCATGCGCGAAGGCACTACAAAGTCACGTGCACCTTCGGGTGTGCTTTTGATTAGATATGGGGTTTCAATTTCCATAAACGCCAATGAATCCAAATACTTGCGTGTCTCTATGCCAATGCGGTGTCGCAGCATTAAATTGTTCTTCAGAGGATTTCTTCGCAAATCCAGATAGCGCCATTGCATGCGCAAATCATCACCTCCATCGCTTGAGTCTTCGATTGTGAATGGAGGGGTTTTACTGGCGTTCAGAATTTCGAGTGTCTCTACTTTAAGTTCAATGTCTCCCGTTGGAATGTTTGCGTTTTTAGCAAAACGTTCGATCACGCTTCCCGAAACTTTTACAACGTACTCACGTCCCAGCGATCGTACTGATTCCATCAGCGTGGCTGCTGATTTTCCCTCCTCAAAATAGAGTTGTGTTATGCCATAGCGGTCGCGCAGATCGATCCAAAGCATGCCTCCCTTGTCACGTGTGCGCTGCACCCAGCCGCTGAGCGTGACGTGTTGGTCTTTATGTTCTATGCGGAGCTCTCCGCAGGTGTGTGTTCTGTGCATACGATTTATGAATGGGTGCGAAGATACTTCGGGCGCGTCAACGATGGGGTAATGTTGCGCTGTAAATGAAGACAGCCACCTGTTATGGGTGGCTGTCTTCAGAATGTTTTCTAACGTTCTATTTCAACGTGAAGTTCACAGGGATAGTCATTACTAATCTTACAGGTCGACCGTTCTGCTTGGCGGGACCGAACTTTTTCAACTTCTTCACCGCGTTTTCTGCTACTCGGCTCAAGTTTGGACCTCCTTGCACTCCGCGTTGTACACGCACGTTGGTAACTGCCCCGTCTTTTTCAACAACAAACTGGATATAAACTTTTCCTTGAATGTTGTTTTCCTTTTCCATCTCAGGATAAGGAGCGTTCTCCATGATGTCTTTTTGCATCTGAAGTTCACCACCAGGGTACTGCGGCATCTCTTGAGCAAAAGAAACGGGTTCTTCCGTTTTTACCTCTATGATCGTCACCACTTCTACAGGGCCAACAGGACCGTCATCACCCTCTTGTGTAACAGTTGAAATGTTTTGATCTTTCAACTCTTCTACAGCCGGCGGCGGATCTTTTACCTCTTCTTCGGTAACTTCAATTTCAGTGAATTTGATCTGCTCCACAGTTGGTGGTGGCGGTGGTGGTGGCGGTGGCGGCGGTGGTGGTGGTGGTTCTTCCGGATTGGTTGGCGGAGGAGCCAACATCTCTACAATTTTTTCAGCTGGAATCTCTACCTTCTCCTCGGCTATTTTGCCGAAAATCATGGGAGCCGTAAATCCGGCGCCCGCCAAAAACACAGTCGTTCCAAGGGCAATACCCAAGGTCATTCCGTGGCCGGTGCGAATTTTGTAAGCGCCATACTCTTTGAACTTATTCTGAAAAACGATTTCGTTGCGTTCCTTATTCAGAATATTGGTCCAGCTGACGTCCAAGCTCACAGCGGCTACTATTACCGCGATGATGAGCACTACTATTAAACCTGTCATAGCTGTAAGTTTTTGGTTAGAACTGAATTCACGTTACTGTACATGCGTGAGCTAACGAGGTTCAGTGCTTCTTTATTTTTTCTTCAAATCCAATTCTGATGAGCGTTGACGAACAGCAATTGCTTCCGATTCAGCCATGTCTTGAATGGCTCGTTTGCGCACATTGCAAATGTTCATTTCGTCCATTGCACTTATCACGTTTTTGAACTTTGTTTTGTCCAACGTTTTAATTATAACAAAAGGTGCATCTTTCGCTCCAACCACTTGCTTGTAGGCCTCTTCGTATACAAGCGCGTCTATTTCCTTGCTCTCTAGCTTGGCTTTCAACTGAATCACTTGATCGTTTATACGCATGTTTTTGTCGAGCATGATTTTACGAAACCCGTCTTTCGATAAATCCGTGAGAACGAGCTCTGTAGTGTCTGGCTTGTATGCTCCCGTGTAGTAAAAAACTTCATTTTCATGTTCGCCCAAGAGGAGGGTAGTGGCCAAAGCGTCATCAAGTTTGGTCTTGTCCTCTTTGTCATCCACCTCTTTAGGATAGATGATCTCCATGGCTTTAGGCTTAGCTAGTGTGGCTGCAAGTACGAAGAATGTCAAAAGAAGGAACGCCAAATCGACCATGGGGGTCATATCGATTCTTGCCGAGCCTTTCTTGGCTTTCTTTTTTCCGCCTTTACCACCGCCGCTATCTGCTATTTCTGCCATTGTTATTCGGTCTTTAGAGGTTGGTTATTATTCTGAGGTCAGACTAGCGTCTGCATTGTCACCCGAGCCTTCAAGGTTGGTAACCATGTTGAATTGGAAGATTTGCTTTTCGCGAAAAACGTCAATGACCTTCTCCACTTTAGCATATTCGGTATTCGCATCAGCCTTGATGGCGTAGCGCAAACCGTCTTCTTTTAATTGTTCTCTGGTTAATCCTTGATCGGTAGCGTCATCTACGAAGGCATAGTAGCCTTCCTGAATCCAATCACCAAGTTGATTGTTGAGTGAATCTAATGGTATGCCCTTACCAACTTCGTCGAGCGCATTCTTAATATCATCATCACCTGAGATGTATTGTGGAAGAAACGCAACAGGTTGACCAAAGGTTCCCATTTTAGAAAAGGTCTCAATTTGTTCTTGGGTCATCTTCAATCCCGGGTATCTCACCATCATGCGATTGATGAGTTTCTCTCTTACGGTGCGCCCCGAAATGTCGAAGTATGCGCGCCCGGCTGTGTCGATGGTTATCAGCATCACCTTTTCGGGAAGCTGTGTCAACGAGGTCGAAGAGGGTGGATCTGCTTCGATAGGTTCCATGTTGCGGAACTTAGCGGTGAGCATGAAGAACGTTACCAGTAGGAAAGCAAGATCAACCATTGGAGTCATATCCAATGAAGGCGCCATAGATGAAGATCTAGTGCCTGAGCGGCTGCTGTGCGATTTCGCTATCTTGATTTTTGACATCGTTATGCTGTTGTTTTCGAGTGAATACTAGCAAAGCAATTAATGCTTCGAAGCAAATGTCTGAGCAACAGAGAAGCCCGCCTCGTCAATACCGTAGGTTAGTTGGTCAATACGGTTACTGAAGAAGTTGTACAACAAGATGGCAAGAGCCGAAGCCAAGATTCCGAGGAATGTATTTACAAGTGCCTCAGAGATACCCACTGAAAGTTGGGCAGGATCGGGAACACCGGCAGCCATCGCCGAGAACGACTTGATCATACCGGATACAGTACCCAAAAGACCAATCAATACACCGAGTGATGCTGAGGTTGAAAGAATAACGAGGTTCTTAGAAAGCATTGGCAACTCCAATGAAGTTGCTTCTTCCAGCTCTTGCTTCAACGCGGTTACCTTGGTTTCTTTATCCATCGTGTGGTCTGCTTCCAATACTTTGTATTTCATCAAGCCTGCGCGCATTACGGCTCCAACAGAACCCTTTTGCTTATCGCAAGCAGCGATAGCAGCGTCAATTTGACCGTTGTTGAGCAACGTGCGAACGTTTTGAACGAATTTGTCAACGCTTCCGGTGCCACGGGCTTGGAAAAGGCTAATCAAACGCTCAAGGAAGAAAGTAAGTACAATGATGTTTACGGCAATAAGAAAAGGCACGATAAATCCTCCTTTGTAGATTGTTCCATATAGATTGCCGTCAATCGGGTGCCCCAGAAGCGGGTCTTTGCCCTCGAAATTGGCTGGATTTCCTAGAACGAACATGTAAATGAGCACACCCACGATGAGAGCAACGGGGATAGCGATGTAAGGGAAGATGGAGCTGAAATTGCCGCCTGACTTCTTACTCATAGCATTTGTGGTTTTTATTGGTTTTTAAAAAATGATGTTTGAGCTACGTTCCAACAACCACTTAAACGGTTGCGAAATTGAGGCGCGAACATACTAAATGTTCTGCGAATCTGTATTACCAAAAAGCCTATAATTAACCTACCGTTAAAATAAGCAGATAAAAAAAATCGGTCCTTGAGGGACCGATTTTTTTTATGAATTCATTTTCAGTGCTTACTCAGGTAGCTAGCGACATCTTCATGGGTCTCTTTCAATCCTTCACTGCCTTTGGTCCAGTTGGCAGGACAAACTTCTCCGTTCTCTTCGAAGAACTGAAGGGCGTCAACCATGCGCAATGCCTCATCAACATTTCGACCTAGTGGCAGGTTATTGATGAGTAAATGCTGCACAATTCCTTTTTTGTCGATGAGAAACAGGCCGCGAAACGCTGTCATTGGTCCCGTAGCTGTGAGGTTGCCTTCTTCGTCGTATGTGTATTCTCCTCGTAGAACACCAAATGCATCGGAAATGGTTTTTGTGGTATCTGCTACAATCGGATAGGTGATGCCATTGATACCCCCCTGCGCTTTGGTCATTTGTAACCAACCCCAGTGCGATTCCTCAGTGTCAGTAGAACAAGCTACTAGCTGCACTCCGCGACTTTCAAATTCTGATAATTTTTCTTGAAAGGCGTGCAATTCGGTTGGGCACACGAAGGTGAAATCTTTTGGATAAAAGAAAAACACTACATGTTTTTTTCCGATGTATTGTTCCAATGAGAAATTATTCTCAACGGTGGTTCCGTTGATGACTGCTTTGGCCTTGAATGAAGGCGCTTTCTTTCCTACTAATGATGCCATGATATATGTTTCTTGAGTTATTTATTTTTTCTAAACAAGTGTATTTCCAAGTCGTTCATTTCTAAATGTGAAGCGCCCGTTTGCCGGTGGCATCCAACGCGGCTTCCTTAAAACATTCGGTGAAGGTGGGATGCGCGTGGCTGATGCGACCAATGTCTTCAGCGCTTGCGCGGAATTCCATAGCTACTACCGCCTCTGCGATCAGGTCGGCTGCGCGAGGACCAATCATGTGCACTCCAAGAATTTCGTCTGTGTCTGCATGCGCAAGCACTTTGATGAGCCCGTCCAAATCCATGCTGGCACGCGCACGTCCACTAGCCTTGAATGGGAAGCTTCCTACTTTGTACTTCGCGCCGGCTTCTTTCAGTTGCTCCTCAGTTTGACCAACAGAGGCAACCTCTGGCCATGTATACACAACACCGGGTATGAGATTGTAGTTGATGTGAGGTTTTTGACCAGCGATAGACTCTGCAACGAAAGTCCCTTCATCCTCGGCTTTGTGCGCAAGCATGGCCCCGCGCACCACATCGCCAATAGCGTATATGCCCGGCACGTTGGTTTGTAAATGTCCGTCAACCGATATGCGTCCGCGCTCATCGGCTTGAACGCCTGCCTTTTCTAGGCCAAGGTTTTCTGTGTATGGTTTCCGACCCACGGCTACCAAAACGTAGTCGCCTTCGAGCACGAGTTCTGTTCCTTTGGAATCATCGGCTTTAACCGTGACCGTTTTTCCTTTTGCCGTTACTTCTTTCACCTTGTGAGACAAATAGAACTCAAAGTTACTTTTCTTCAACGACTTCTGGAGTTCCTTGCCCATGGTGCGGTCCATGGTGGGGATGATGCTGTCCATGTATTCCACCACACTCACCTTCGCCCCCAAACGACCATACACGCTCCCCAACTCAAGACCGATAACACCGCCACCGATAATGATGAGATGCTTTGGAACCTCCGTCATTTCAAGCGCCTCAGTGCTCGTGATAATGCGTTTTTTGTCGACTTTTATGAAAGGAAGAGAGGCTGGTTTGGAGCCAGTTGCAATAATTGTATTCTTGGTTTGAAGCGTTGTCGCTGTGCCGTCGTCGTGCTTAACTGTTACTGTATTGCGGTCTTCAAAGGTGCCATGACCGTGAAAAACTGCGATTTTGTTTTTCTTCATCAAAAAGTTGATTCCGCCAACTGTCTGCGTCACAACATCTTGCTTGCGCTTAATCATTTGCTTCAGGTTCACTTTCGGTTCACCCTTCAAATCGATGCCGTGCTCCTGAAAAGTGTGCATAGCGTTATGGAAGTGTTCCGAAGAGTCGAGCAAAGCCTTGCTGGGTATGCAACCCACATTAAGGCAAGTGCCGCCGAGCGTGTTGTAACGCTCAATCAATGCAGTGTTCAAGCCCAATTGAGCGCAACGAATGGCGGCAACATAACCCCCAGGGCCAGAACCAATGATGATAACGTCGAATGAATTCATAGTAAGATTTGTGCAAAAATACGGCGCGAGTGCTAAGTTCTATTCAACAAGGCAGATATGACAATGTGCGAAGTGAATCTGATCAGTCGCCAAGGAAACATAACCTTGGATTGACTCTTAAACAGTTGCTGGTATTGATTGAAGGTGATGAAACGCGCGTTTTCCTCGAGCTTTTTTCGGTAGTGTAAAACAGCCTCAGCATAGTTGGCTTTTTTCCAACTATTGAATCGCTCGAAATAATAGTTGCACAACAGGCGGCGCTCCAAATGCACCTTGTAACGATCGATAAATAAAATCTCGCTCGGGAAACTAGCCACGCGCGGAACGCCCGCTTTCCAATGAATTCGGGTGGTAGGTTCCCAAGATGCTTGTATCGCGAATTGCAAAGCAAATCGGATGAAATAATCGTAGTCTTGATGTCGGAGCAATGCTTCGTCAAACAAAATTTGTTGTGCCGCTTTGGTTTTAAAAACCCAACTAGAGGTTTGGGCAAAACCCTGACCCAGCAAGTAGTTTACAGGGTGCGTTGTAGGATTCATTTCCCGACTGACAGCATATCGAATTGTGCTGCCATCGTCTATAAACGCACTTCCGAAAACACCTTCGGCTGACGACGTTTTCAGAAATGCAATCTTGCTTTCCAAGTGGTTCTCTTCCCACTCATCATCGCTGTCTAAAAAAGCAGTATAAAGACCACGGGCCTTCCGTAAGCCAATATTGCGAAGTACGTTCGCGTTCGATTTTACTTCCTCACGGTGAAAAACGATACGTGAATCTTCGAATTTTTGCACCGCCTCTCTCACGGGCTCTGCAGAGGCATCGTCGAGCACAATGATTTCCAGCTCCTGCACGTGTTGACGCAACACGGATCGTATCGCTGTTGTTAGTTCCAAAATGCGGTTGTGCGTGGGGATGATAACACTCACTTGCGGATTTTGAGGGGCTTGCATGCATTGATTTTTAAGAAATGTAAAAATAGAGCAAACCATACAAGAACGTGGGGTCAAGTCTTCCGCACGTCCTGCCTGATGGCGGCCTTCAATTCAAAACTCGTTAATTGCTGATTATGGTGTATATATTTGCAACTATGCGTTTAGATCCGTTCATAACTGATTTGCTTTTTGACCATGATTGTGTCATTCTGCCGGAATTTGGTGGCTTAGTTGCCAACTACCGATCGGCTCGACTAAACGTTATTTCGCACGTTATTCAGCCTCCGTCAAAACATGTTGGATTCAATCCCAGCTTGAAATACAACGATGGCTTATTGGCAAACTACATGTCGTCCACCCTGGGTATCTCTTATAAGGAGGCGGCTCTTCATGTTGCGCAAACCATACAAGAGTTCCAGCAACTCCTATCGCGAGAGGGGCGCTTTTCTATTGATCGGATTGGGGTTTTTTATAAGGATCGCTCTGGTCAGGTACAATTTATCCCGGAGGAACAAGAGAATTTTTTGATGGCTTCTCATGGCCTCAGGCCTCTGCAACTTAAACTTGTAGGGGGGTTATTGAACGACAACACGGATACAGCAAAAGTTATAGAAATGGACACTCGCCCGAATATGCGTAGGTGGAAGGTTGCAGCGGCAATCGCATTGCCGCTGATGCTTGCTGGTTCATGGGTATTGGGTAGCCGTGCTGGCAGTCACGGGGAGATGAGTTTTGCGTCTATCAATCCTTTCAAGGAAGCGAGAAAGGGCTCTGTATACGCTCCCATCGCAGAGACATGGGATTTACACATGGCTTTTCAAGCGCCGAACCAAGCTTACTTGTTTAACGACACGATTTTATCAAGAATAGACTTTGTAAATGGTGTTGTCGACCAAGAAGGAATTGCTGTTCGAAGTACAGATCGATTGGCAGTTCCAATCGATTCTAAGCCAACTCCCGAAGAAACGGTTGCGGTTAAGCAAAGACCAACGGCCTCTGTATCAAGTTCAGAAAAGCAGCCCGTTGCTCATGCTCCTTCTGCGTATACCTTAATTGGTGGTGCGTTTGGAGTAAAAGAAAATGCCCAGCGTCTCATAAAGCAATTCCGCGACCAGGGCTACAACGCTCAGTTTGCCGGAATGAAGGGGAATTTGCACTTGGTTGCCATCGGTCATTACGGAAGCCGAGAAGAGGCTGAA
>CAMBPD010000040.1 GCA_945869405.1 Chryseobacterium gleum
AATTTTCGTTTTATCAATGGAGGTATGGGGTCTATCAACTATTCAACTGCTGTGTGGGATTCAAATCTTGAAAGTAGCTTAACCATCATTGGCAGCAAGGGCAGTGTTAAAGTTGGCGGTCAATACATGGACAAAGTGGAATACTGCCACATTGATGGCTATACGATGCCCGAGTTGGCAGCTACCAACCCCGCCAACGACTATGGCCATTATAAGGGTTCGGCCAACAACCACCACTATGTCATTCAAAATGTAGTGGATACTATTCAAGGAAACTCCACCATCACCACCAATGCGTTGGAGGGATTGAAAGTGGTCGACATCATAGAACGCATTTATTTGTTGCGAAAGGAAAATCGCAAGTCCTAATATGAACCGCTCGCCTTACCTCATAGAAGTAGTGGCCTCCACTGTGCACTCCTGTCTGGAAGCACAACTGGGTGGGGCCCAACGAATAGAGTTATGTTCCGCCTTAGGTGCAGCGGGTATTACGCCAAGCTCTGGACTGCTGGAGGTTGTAAAGCGACATGTTACTCTACCCATTTACGTCATGATTCGTCCACGGGAAGGAGACTTTACCTACAGCACCACTGAAGTGGAAGTGATGAAACGAGAGATCGATATGCTAGGCGCCTCGGGAGCGGATGGATTTGTTTTTGGTGCGCTGACGCACCATGGCACAATAGACACCAAGCTGACGCATGCCCTTGTGAAGCACTGCGGCACGATTCCAGTTACTTTTCACAGAGCTGTGGACTGCACTCCAAATTGTGTCGATGCTGTGCAAGAGATAGCAGCATGTGGCTGCAAACGCATACTTACTTCAGGGGGCAAAAGCACAGGCCCAGAAGGTCGAGAAACCATACTGGCCATGCATGAAGCAGCGAATGGTAGCATTCTTATCATGCCTGGTGGAGGTATTAAACCGGAAAGCTTCGATTTGATATACCATTCGAGCATTCACGAATACCACTTGAGTGGACGTATGCCACATCTTTCAACCTCACCCAGCACTTTATTTGAAATGGATTGGGCCGAGACTACCCGCGATTCAATTGAGCGCGTGGTTTACCGTTCGTAAATCATGAACACTCGCCTATCCTCTCTTGATTACCTCAGAGGCTTTTCGGCGCTTGGTATAATGGTGTACCACTACATGTTTTGGTTGAATGGAGCTTTTACCTCAGACCAATTCATGGGGCGTGTTGGGGTGTACGGTGTGGCTGTTTTCTATGTGCTCAGTGGCCTTACTTTGTTTCATGTGTATGAACAGACAACAGCGGGCGCCAACTTCTCCATCTCGCACTTTTTCAAGAAACGTATTTACCGCATTTTCCCTCTGCTATGGTTAGTGACACTAAGTTCTATAGTGCTTTCACGCAAGCTCCCCAACCTAGTGGACGTGTTACTGAACCTCACTGGACTTTTCGGTTTTTTGCGATGGGATGTCTACTTCTCGACAGGAGTTTGGTCTATTGGAAATGAACTAGTGTTCTATAGTATTTTTCCATTGATCATGTACGTTACCAGACGATCACCATCACTGCTGTTCGCCTTGCTTTTACTCTCCGCATTCACACACCATTTTTTCGCATTCCAAACGATAAACACAGACACTTCGCTCAGCGACCAATGGCATAGCTATGTGAATCCATTGAATCAGTTTTTCTTCTTCCTGAGCGGATGCGTATTGGCGTATCTCTTCAAAAAACGACAGTTCAAGACGGTGCATTGTATGGCATTAATTGCACTATCCCTTGTTGTTTTTGTTGCATACCCCGCCTCTGGCGATACCGTTCAACTTATTACTGGAACGAATCGATGGATTTTTTCCCTAGCGAGCATCCTGCTCTGCCTGGGTTTTTACAAAGCGACCACTCATTTGCCTTCAGCCTTGCATCGGGCACTTTCACTGCTGGGCGAGGGTAGCTATTCACTCTATTTATTGCATCCCTTAGTGTATATCGTTTGGGCCTTTCTATTAAAGTCGCTCGATCAACTTGGCTATACGCTTCCCTTCGCTCTGCGCTTGCTTTCACCGATGGTGGTAACCTTAGTGCTATCGTACTTCGTTTATGAACGTTTTGAAAAATTCTTTATGCGTCTGGGGCGTCAATCCTCACCAGGCTCGCCGTCATAGTTACGTGATGGAAATAATAGGTCGAGCAGCGTGGGCATTCCATACCCCGAGGCAAAGACTCCGCCCCGACCGCCTCTACCGGCTACTCCGCGAGCCCCATCGGCGTTATCCACACTTATGCAAGGAATAAACGCCTCTGCTTCGGGCGTGCTTTCAACCGACACCGCTGCTCCTGTGCCACCTCTTCCTGCACTTCCACCCCGTCCGCCAATTCCTGCCTTGGTAGGATCATCGAAAGGTGCTGGCCCGCCCTCACCGCCTCGCCCACCATTACCTCCGTTGCCTCCACGCGCTTGGATGCTAAGTGAAAACTCGTCGAGGGCGAACTCCTTAGTGAAAGCTTCCAAGCCATTGGTCGCAACTACTTGCAAATGTTGCTTATCGGCGCTCATCGACAAGCGCACCACGACATTAGGCGCATCAGTTCCCTGCGCACCATGAAAGCCTTCAGCCCCATCCATTCCCTTGGGCGCTGCCGTTTGCCTTCGGGCGTCGTCGCCATTGGGAACCTTGAATTTCCATACCGTATGATGGCTAGCCTGAAAAGGATACTTCTCTATTTCGTATAACCATGGTTTACTTGTCCAAGTAGCAGATAATGTGAATGTATGCGGTTCATGTACCTCAAACTGAGGAAGTTCAATTTTACCATCATACACGCGTTTGTTATTGAAAAACAAAGACACGCTATCCAGAGAGACCAGCGCCTTTCTATTTGATGCCTTGTATGAATATCCCACTCCATTGGCCCAGTCGAGGTGAATGATGGGCTCTATAGTTGACCCGTACCGCAGGTTTACATTTTCAGGAATCACAACTACAATGGATTGTAATGGCGGAATTTTTATTTCAAAAGATGCCTTTACGTTGATGAACTCACGGTGTTGCACGTGTATCACGAGAGTGTTGTTATTCTGCCGAACCTTGTACAAATCGACCACCAGCCGACCGCCCTGAATTCGCGCCTGATCACTCACGCAATAGAGCTCTTTCCAGGGTAAATTTCCGTTGAGATAGCCTGTCGTTCTGCGCTTACCGTTATTGGTGTAGGTTACTTCACAACCAAACTCAAGCAACCCGTCTAGGAACCAATGCCCTTGGAGGTCAGGAAAAATACGAATCGACTTGGGCGCTGGCGCCGCACTTCGACACGCGCCAGCCTGAAAATGGGCCAGCCAACCAATACACACAATGAGAATTATTCTTGCTATCATACACCAAAATGAATGCTTTTTCTTCTTTCTTTGAACTCTCAAATGTACTCTATGAAATTAGTATCTTTCAACGTAAACGGTGTTCGCGCAATTGCAAAAAAAGGTCTATTCGAATCCATCGCGAATATGAATCCGGATGTTTTGTGTTTGCAAGAAACGAAAGCCAACAATGATCAGGTTCGCGAAGCATTATTTGGTTTAGAAGGTTACGAAATTTTTTCAAGTGCTGCCGAGAAAGCCGGATACAGCGGCACAGCAATACTTACGCGTAAAAAACCATTGAGTGTGCGCTATGGATTTGGAATCGCTGAACACGACACGCAAGGAAGAACAATCACGCTAGAGTTTGATACCTTTTTTCTTGTAAACACCTATGTGCCCAACAGTGGTGCTGAATTGGTGCGACACGACTACCGGCAGACGTGGGATGTAGCCATGCTGGCGCATCTGCAGCAGCTTGAGGCAACAAAACCTGTTGTTTGGTGTGGTGATATGAACGTGGCGCATCAAGCTATAGACCTGGCCAATCCCAAATCGAACTACAACAAGTCTGCAGGTTACACGCAACAGGAAATCGATGGACTGAGTCGCATACTGCAGGCTGGCTACACAGACACTTTTAGGCATTTTCATCCAGACACCGTGAAATACAGCTGGTGGAGTGCTCGTTTCAATTCACGCGCAAAGAACGTTGGCTGGCGCATCGACTACTTCCTTGTTTCAAACACTCTGTTGCCGCGCGTTTCAGAGGCTTTCATTCTCAATGATGTTGAAGGCAGCGACCACTGCCCCGTTGGAATCAACATTGAAGTGAAATGAAAAGAATAGAGCTCCTCTGCCTTTTACTTTTCGCATTGGCCATACTTATGGCATATAACGGAATGGCTGCTGCCAAACCGATAATACTATTGGCCGCAACAGTATGCACAATCTTCTACGCTATAACTGGCATCGGAGTGACTAGAGGAAATTTTTTACCTACAGCATGGAAGAACACAGCTCCTGAGATGCGCTCTTCTCTTGTCATGAAAACGCTCTCAGGAATTGGCTTTGCGCTCAGCATCATTGCCATTTCGAGCAACGAATTGTTTTTGCACTCCAGTTCATTTCTGAACATCGCCGCAATAGTAGTACTTACTGCGATTATGTTTCTATCGATGCGCTTACTGGAAGAAAACCAGCCCAAACTGAACCGCGGCATCCTTGCACGCTCAGCGCTGTTTAGTGTTGGTCTCACATTTTACGTAATAGCTCCTCTTCCCAATAGACTTGCCTGGCGATTCGAGGATGTTTACTACAGAGAACTTCTTCAGTTCGCCATGGAGCATCCGGCCGATGAAGACGCTCAGAGCGATTTGCTTGATTACGAGAGGCGGATGGAAGGGCACGTATCCTTTGAACCCTTGGAATGACAGTCTCTAGGGTGTTTGTGAAACCCAAATAGCCCCGGCGGCAGTGTGTTCCTTTTTCCAAATTGGAACCGACGTTTTGAGTCTATTCATCAGTTCAGCACAAGCGGCAAATGCCTCGGCTCTATGTATTGATGAAACACCGGCAATAACTGCTGCATCGCCCACCTCTGCTCTGCCAATGCGGTGGTGAAGTAGCACTCCGAAAACGCCAAATTGCTTGCGTAAATCTGCCGCGATATCTTCCAAAACACGAAACACCATCGGATCATACGCCTCAAATTCCAAGTGACTCACTGGTTCACCCTTAGAGAGATTGCGCACCGTTCCGATAAAAATGACATGAGCACCATGAGCACTATCGGCGAGCGTTGTGCGAGCGGTTGTTTCCGACAGGGCTTGTTCGGAGAGTAAAAAGGAATTCAGGGGGTTCTTCATGGACACTTTTCTTTACCCTCCGCTTACAGGGGGAATTATTGCCACTATATCGCCCTCGTTTAATTCTACCGCATGAGCGCTTATTTTCTCGTTCACAGCCATTGCGTAATTCAATCCTTCATCCAAGCCACTATAGCGCTGGGCAAGCAGAGTTCTCACGTCTAAGGTGCTTGTGCCTGGCTGAACTTCCAATGGCAGCTGCCGTATGGCGGCTATATCGCGCGTTGCGCCAAAAAATAGTATTGTGATTTTCATAGGTATTTCCAAAGCGTTCGCAGGGCTGCAAATATGATAATAACTATGGTCAGCCAACGCACGATTCGGTGTGTAAATCGCGCGCTGCTCCAATGCGATCCAAGCCAACCGCCAATCAGCACAGCTGGCACAAGAGGCCATGCCTCCCACTCCAGTTGCCAACCGCCAGATGCGATTTGAATGCTCAAGCCTGCCAGCGAGTTTACGAGAATAAACACACTCGATGCGCCGGCAATTTGCTTTGGACTACCCCACGAGGTTAAGTAAAGAAAAGGCGCCAAGTAAATGCCGCCGCCAATGCCGGTTATGCCCGATATGCCGCCGATAAGCGCCGAGAGCGGAAACATCCACCAGCGCAACGGCTGCACCGTGAGAGATTCTGTTGGCTGATGCCGCATAAGCATTACTCCGGCAGCAACAAGCAAGGCGCAAGCAAGGGAAATAAAGTAAGCCCGTTCGGAAAGGTGCCAACTAGCAGTGTACATGCAGGGCGGCACGCTGCACAAAAGCAACGCAAGAACGCCTCGCCAAGCTATCCAGCGAGCTTTGTGAAACTGCCACGTGCCATTGGCTGTGACAATTGCATTGCAGCAAAGTGCCGACATGCGCACAGCCTCCATCGAAAATGCAGATTGAGAAAGTATTGCTAAATACATGCTACCACCACCAAAGCCGGCAGCGCTATACAGCAGCGCTACTAAGAAAAAAAAGAAAGCATAGATCCAAATCAATGTGTTTATCTTTGATATGTGACAAATTTGCACCATAAATCCTTGTAGGCATGGACAGAAAAAACTTTCTTAAAAAAGCACTCTCAGGCGCAGGTTTGATTGCCGCTGGCAGCGCAGTAGCCGCGGTAATCAAAAACGATATTGACGAACTCAAACCCATAGACCTCACTAATCAGGTAGGATTCAATCACCATCCAGGACACGCAACTATTATGAACGAGAATACTGTTTTGCACAAAGCACAAACGCGCGGGGGCGCAGACCATGGTTGGCTCAAAACCAACTATTCGTTTTCATTTGCAAATTACTATAACCCCGATCGCATGAACTTCGGGGCATTGCGCGTGCTCAACGACGACTTCATTGCAGCAGGCATGGGTTTCAATACCCATCCGCACGACAACATGGAAATCATCACCATACCGTTAGAGGGTATAGTGGCACATAAAGATAGCATGGGCAATGCCGGTACCATTTCGGCAGGAGAGGTTCAGGTTATGAGCGCAGGCACCGGCATTCAACACAGCGAATTCAATCATTTAAAAGACAAGGATCTTCGACTATTTCAGATTTGGGTCTTTCCAAACAAATCCAACGTCACTCCGCGGTACGAGCAAATGCCCTTGCCGCTTGAGCAGAAAAACGAGCTCAACCAGATACTATCACCAAGCCCAGACGATTCCGGTGTTTGGATTCATCAAGACGCTTGGTTTCACCTTGGAACATTCGACAAGGGAAAGGTTGTTCAATATGATCTAAAACGCCCAGCAACGCACGGAGTCTATGCCTTTATTGTTGATGGTGATTTCACCATCAATGGTCAGACATTGAACAGACGCGACGGATATGGACTTTGGAAACTGAACGAACTCACCATTCAAACAGACAGCGATAACTCACGGCTATTGTTGCTTGAGGTACCTATGATGTAACGAGATTTTCTGATTGCATCACTGCCTTGAAAGATCCGTAAGGCCTATTGCCGTTGGATTAGCCAAGTGAAACCGGTATTTGCGATTGTATACAACCCTGTTGAAAAACTACACTTTCGACTTTTTCAAAAGGCCGTATGCGCCTACCTACTCGGATACATTTGTGAGTAACAAACACCCTTAAACCCAACCGTATGATGCAAGACAGACTCAAGATGATAGAAACCATGCTCGAAACCAATCCGAAGGATAGTTTTCTTCATTACGCTGCTGCTCTTGAGCACCAGAAGAATGGTGAGATAGCCACATCAATTAAAATCGTTCAAAAGATTATCAAGAACGACCCAGAATACCTTGCTAGCTACTATCAATTGGGGAAGATGCTTGAAGGGAAAAACAAAGTAGAAGAAGCTGTAGAAGTTTACAAAAGCGGAAAATCGGTAGCGAAAAAGCAGAACGATATGAAAACAATGGGCGAACTATCGGAGGCCCTGATGCTATTGGATGTTTACGAAGAGTGATTTTTGCGTAGGACACTACCCAGCACAACATCAGGCTTCGTTCCTGAAGGAATAAACAGATTTTAAGAAACTATAAACGCCGTGAGAATGCTATTTTTGTTTGGCTTCTCGCGGCGTTTTTATTTTATGAAAAAAACCATTCTTGTTCTCTGCGCAATCTTATCGATGCACGCTTCGTATGCATCCAAGATTCTCATCCACATGGATGAGTCGCAGTCCAACCAACTTAAGGCGTATGGAATTGCGTATTGGATACTGCAAAACAAGATACCCATGGAGTGGTTGCTCAACTACAGAGGCGGTAGTTTTTTAGTCGACAATTACCCCGACATTTCAAAGGAATGCGGTATTCGAGGAGTAAGCTATCAAGTAATCGCCGATGTTCAGGCCAATCAGATTTATGCCGAAATAGCTGATCCAGAGGTGAACATGGAGCGTGTGAAGTTGGAGGTCGCACCCAAGATTGCCGTTTATTCCCCCCCAGGCAAATTACCTTGGGACGATGCCGTAACGCTCGTGCTCACCTACGCCGAGATTCCCTACACGACTATTTATGATCCGGAGATTATTCGTAACGACCTTCCGAAATACGACTGGTTACACTTGCATCACGAGGACTTCACGGGTCAGTATGGTAAGTTTTACCGTAGCTTCAAGAGCGCAGCATGGTACCAAGAAGAAGTGCGTTCGCAAGAGGCTATGGCCAACTCGCTGGGCTTCTCAAAAGTATCAGAAATGAAGCGGCAAGTCGCTCTAAACATTCGGAACTTCGTCATGGGTGGAGGCTTTCTTTTTACGATGTGCAGCGGAACCGATTCCTTCGACATCGCCTTGGCGGCTGAGGGAGTGGACATTGTAGAGAGTGTTTTTGACGGCGATCCCAGCGACCCCTCGGCACAAAGCAAACTTAACTATCAAAGCGGCTTTGCGTTTCAGAACTACCGTTTGGACAAGGACCCCAATATTTATGAGTTTTCGGATATCGATGGCACCGAAGACCATGGGAAATTAACAGAGCTCAACGACTTTTTCACCTTGTTTGATTTTTCCGCCAAGTGGGATATTGTGCCCACCATCTTAACGCAAAACCATACTCAGGTGATCAAAGGATTTATGGGACAAACGACATCTTTTCGGGAAAAATTCATCCGCAGCAACGTAACCATAATGGGTGAAACCAAGAGCGTTAAATCAGCTAAATACATTCACGGTGAACTTGGGCAAGGCCAATGGACCTACTACGGCGGCCATGATCCGGAAGACTACCGACACCTTGTGGGCGATCCTCCAACGGACCTGAACCTTTACCCCACCTCTCCTGGTTATCGCCTTATCTTGAACAACATACTCTTTCCGGCAGCCAAGCGCGAAAAACAGAAGACCTAGCGGTGCTGTGTAGCCTGTGCATAAAAAGACCGAAGAGTCTCTTTTGTTGATAATATTCAGACTTTTCCTCATTTCATCAACAATGCTTTGCTCGGGCCGTAAACCCCGATACATTTGAACGTCAAGCAGACCTGAAAAGCTCTGCCCAAGCATTACTAACGGGATCGGCAGAACCGTCTCTAACCTATTCAAGCACTATGATTACCAGAATCATTGGTATTAATACCGCCACCTATGTAAACGCAGAGATGCGCCTCGACGATTGCGATTCATTGCAGTTGGTAGGACCAAACAACGTAGGTAAATCAACCCTTATCTATACCCTCAACTTCCTTTTCGTGGTAGATGGCTCAAAGATGAGTTTCTCGGGGCAACGTAAGGGTGACAAGGAAACCATTCACCACTATTTCCCCACGCACAACCAGAGCTACATCGTTTTTGAAGTGAAGAAAAACAGCCCGTACTGCATCATGGTCAAGCGGGATAGCGAAGGAGAGTTGGAATATTACCGCATCACCGGTGAATACAATCACGAGCACTTTTTCAAGCGTGATGGCCAACAGCAGCGCATCCGACGTTGGGACGAAGTACAAGAACTGATGACTACCGAAGGTGTAGAGTTGTACATGTTCAAAAGCAAAAGTGAGGTGTTCAATACCGTATACCAGCGTGGCAGAAGAAACGACGCCGTGGTGTGGCTAGAAGAAAGTGTTCGCACCGATGGGTTGAGCAACAACTTCTCGAAGATTTACCGTTACCTGATCAATTCAAAACTGATCACCAACAAATCGCTGAAAGAGTCGCTAATCATAGCCGACAACCGCGAGCACGAGGGCATAAATTTCTCTCAAAAGAACAAAAAAGACATCACGGACTTGTTGCGCATCAACGATGAGATTCGTGTGATTAAGAATATTCAAAAAGACTTTGAGGAGTTCCGAGAAGTAGTGAATTTATCGAAGGCTAAGTCGCGCATCGTAAGTGATCTTGTGTATGCGTTCGACAAGCAATACAACGGCACCATAAAAGAGTTGGATAGCACGCGTTTGGAGAAAGAAAAAACCTTTCAAAGCACATTGGTTATTGTAAATGAGAAATTGAAGCCGCGCCAAGAGGACCTCAACCGAGAAATTGGCAAGAAGGAAACGGAAGTAGAAATGAAAGAGAAGGAGTTCATCGGGCTGCAAGCGCGCCTGGACCTTATCGCGAGTTTCGAAACCAAGAAGTTCCTGGAGGAATCGCTCATGAATCTCGATCAAAAGCGTCGCGAAATTGAGGTGCGCATTACGATGGTCGAGAACAAGCAAGTGGTCGCGAAGAACATTGAAAATAAGCTTTCGAAGTACGATTCTGATTGTTCGCGTTTAGAGGCACAGATAAAGAACTACGACAATCAACTCATCCAGAAAATTGCCGGCAACGAAGACACTCGTAAAATTCTGAACACCATTTTCTCTGCTGAATTCGCAGCGATGCCAGACAAGCTCGTAAAGAAGAAGGTAACAAAAACGGGAACTACAATGAAAATTTTCGACGGCGAAATAGAGTTGCCGAAGAAAATGGAGTTGCGCGATATCCCTTCCGTGAAAATGTTGAAGGAAGAGTTGAAAGAGATTCAGAAAGAAAAAACAGAACTCGAGAAATTGTGGGCTGTAGCGCTTCACATAGACAAGACCCGCAAAGAACTCGATAAAGTGCTAGGTGATATCGAAGCGGTGAAAGAGAAGTTGCGGGCCATTGCTGAAAAGCCAAAGCTAGAAAAGGTCAGTGGCGAGCTGGGTACAGAGCTTCGCAACCTCAAGAATGAGCAAGAAAAGTTCGAAGACGAACTCACTAAACTCAAGAAAGATATTGCCGAGAAATCGCTCTTGCTCGACACCCTTCGTGAAGATACGCGCAAGTCTGAAGATCGTTTGGTGAAACTGCGCTCTCGCAAACACGAGATTGAGGCCTTCGGCATCGCTCCTACTCCATTTGAAACCACCGACTCGCTCGACGATATCTTCGCCAAGTTTGAGCATGCCAATGCTGACCGCGAAGTATTGAAAGTAAAAAAAGATCGTTCATTCGATCAACTCAGGTTCAAGACGAATAGCGCTCATGCGAATGAGACAGAATTCATCACATTCATAGAAGACGAAATTGCGTGTATAAACGATAAAGAGAAGTCGATTGACGGTTTGTTGGGAAGCATTTCCACGCAGTTTGCCAATCCAGCTTACAACTTGCGCAAGCGTTACGAAGAATTCAAGACATTCGTATACAACCGCTTTAACGAAAGCCTGGCCAAGACACACATTTCGAACATCGAGTCTCTCAAGATTGAGCTGGTCGACAATAAAAAAATACTCTACGAATTGGAGCGCATTGCTTCGATTGAAAACCTCAATGCTCAGTTGAGTTTTGAATTCGAAAATGCAGAAGATCTGAAAATTCTGAACCAATATCTAGACACGGGTAAGACCATAAATTTTGAAGATCTCTTCGACATTGAGCTTGTGCTCGACGTGAAGGGCACCATGAAGCGTGTTGACCTGAAGGAGCAGGTAGAGTCGGACGGCACAGACCGTATGATTCGTCTTGTTATCGTAATGGCCATCATCAACCGTCTTGCCATTTCAAGCGAGGACAACAAGATTGCTTTGTTCATCGATGAGATTGGAACAATAGATGAGCACAACCGACCACAGCTGGTGCAGTTTTGCAAAGAGCATAATTTCATACCAATCTTCGCTGCTCCACAACCGTATGATGGATTTTCGAAATACTACTTCATCTTCCGTTCTAAGGGCAAGATTAACCTTAACGATAAGCAACATGCTGTGCGCCGTGAGGAGTTGAATATTGCACGAGCGAAAGCTCCCGACGAAGGAATAGAGCTAAAGGATAACTAGCCTTTTTTTTTTAGAACCGCATTGACCTTTATCCAACAAAAAAACAAGCGCGCAATGTTCGCGCACACTCATTGAAACACAACCATGAATAATCTACATACCACACTCATAAGCGAAGAGCCAGTAACAATGCCACAGCATTTCAATGAGTTGAACCAAGTGAAACTGAAGTACCATTTGCAGATGGAAGAATTGATAGAAGTTTAGACTGCAAAAAAAACTGACTGTTATGATAAAAGCGGAACCACGGACCATACTAAATTTTCTTCACGCCAACTTTGACGTGGTGAAAGATTTGTTCTCGTATCAAATCGCCGATGGTATTATAACCAAAGAGGTGTACGACATGCTCATACAAAAGCATGGTCATACAATGAACATTCGCTTGCGGGAATACCGGGTGATAAGAAGCTTAGGTGGCGACTATGAAATGCGAGATGTCTACTTCAAACTCATGGAATTCCTGTTGTTTGAATTCAAGCCGTTACTGCCCGAGACCATCGAAAAATATAAGACGAGTATTTCTGAATTGTTCCTGAAGATTCGCAAGTATGAAAATCAGGACCGAGATATTCTTCAAGAGCGTATCAAGAACCTATCTCACCAAGTGCGCGAGTTTGTTGACCTCGTTGAGCGAAACACCTTTCGCTTGCTTGCTGAAACGCGTGAGTTAAAATCGAACATTGATCGTATTGAATACCGTGAAAAGGTTCACAAGGCTTCATTTTGGATAGAATACTATATTCTACCCTTGAATCGCATTCTTGACGTAAAGCACTCGGAATCTGTTACTAGCGCGGTGCTCGATGTGAGCGAATACGCCAACCGACGCCGTTTAGATTTTCAAGATGAAACGATTCGTATGGAGTTTGAAAAGCTCTATGGGCAATTGATCCAAACGAATACCGATTTGCTTCGCCAATCGAAAGTTTTGGTAAACGAACTGTTGCCACTACTTGAGCGCATTCGCACGGAATCGCTCATACTCACCGGCTGGATAGAGTTCTTGCGCAACCCCTACAAATTGGATACGCCTCCACTGCTCAAAGGAACGCGCACAATGGTTTACGCCAAAGACATGCTCTTCAAGGTTCGAGAGTTCTTCGAACAGTTCTCTGTAAGTGACTACGTAACGCTAGAAGACGGGGTGGTCGATTTTGACAGATGGATATTCGATCGTGAGTTGTTCAAGAGCAACCTAACGAAAAGTTTGCCTGTAAACGACTTCTTCTCCTGGTGCTACAAGGAATTGCAAAAAGACTTCCAAGACATTGATACGGACAAGTTCTTTGCCCTTTGCGGCCTTTTGTTCGACGGGGACCTTCAGATTGAGTTTTCCAAAAAAGCGGAACGTGTAACCCTAACAACTACAACTTCCAAGATCTCATTGCCAAAAATAAAAATTGAGCCTGCGCTGAAGATCTAACCACCTAACCCAACCAAACGCAACAGACAACCATGGTATACCCAAGCAATCACCGCCAAATAGTAGAAGAACTGATGGGTGGTAAATTCATCCTCAGCAACGAAGGCCATTTCAACTCTTTGAAAGAGAACGAAACTTTTTACAGTGAGTTCTTCAAAATCTCGTTTGACCTTGACCTCAATCTAAAAACGGAATACGCCTTTTTATTGAGTAAAGACACGCAAGAAAACTTCTCAAGAGACGTAAGTATTTTCATTGCCATCTTGTGCTACGAACTCGACCGCGACGGGCGCAATTTCATGGAGGCGCTCGACTTCAATGAGTTTACCTTTGAGGAGGTGGATCGTTATTTCGACAACTCCTCCTTCATCGATTTGATTGAATCGAACAAGTCGCTGCGTGAACCTGATGCGCGCCGCACGCTCATCAATGGTATGCAACGTCGCAACATCGTTTGCAAGAACTTCGATGACCGGTTCTCGTTTACACAAGCCCATAAAGTGTTCATGGATTTTGCAAAGGAGCTGGCGCTGAAGCGCATGGCGGTGGAGACTGAGGCATAGAGACTAAGGAGAATGGCGAACTGTAGAGACCACATTTCTTCAGTCTCCTTTAAAATGAATCTCACTCCCCCATCAAGACCGTAAGATCACCCGTATACTTTTGGAACGTTCCATTCGGCTGTCGCAATTGAAGCACGTAGTAATAGGTTCCATCGTTCAAGTCGCGTGGTACCCAATCGTTTTTATAATTGTCTGAGTGAAACACTTGTTTCCCCCATCGACTGTATACAGTGAGTTTTGAATTGGGATAGAGTCGCAACGATTGCACGAAAAACGCATTGTTGTCGTTCGATTGGCTGATGCTAGCTCCTGCGGGTCCATCGGGCGTAATGATGTTGGGAATGATCAACTGGCAATCTTCAAAGTCAACGATTACTGGGGCGATGCTTGGCCAATTACATCCGTTACTGTCTAAAGCAATCACATTGTACCTGCCTTCAGTAAGCCAGGCCGATTGTCCCTCCGCTACAATTTCACCATCAGCATCGAGCCAAACATACTGATCGAAAACTCCAGGCACAGTAATGGAAACAGGATCCGTATCGTCGCACACAAGGGTATCGAATAGCGCTAGGTTTATGAGTGGATCTGGAAACATTTCGACCACAATAGTATCGGTGTCGATGCATTCTGGGGAGGTTTCCACCGTCAATGTAAACACACCAGGTTCGGAAACCGCAATACTTTGCGTGGTTGCCCCGGTGCTCCACGCATAGCTCAGGTAAGCGTCGTTAGGTTGAAGCACAATCGTATCGCCTTCGCAAAAACTGGATGCCACATCGAGGGGGTTGGCTTGTCCGAAATCTGAAAAGTAGCCGTAACGACAACCGCCACCGCCACCGTTGATTGTTCCCAAATGAAACAACCCAGAGCTGTTCTCCACTACCGTAAACTGTTCAGAAGGAATATCAATCGTGGTAAAAAGAATCTGCGCACTCATCCATTCACCACCCGATCCTGCCACTACACCAAATGCCGTTGCGGGTATCAATGCAGCATCACCATTCATCGTGAAGTTACCTATGTCTTCAGTGCGCGTCATAATGTTCACACCAAAAGCACCATCAACGCTGCGCACGAAGTAGACCTTTCGCGACCCCGTGCATTCAATCGGAGGCAGAACAGCCTCCGCCAACTCGCATCCTTCACCCGTTGCATGGAGCACATAAGCGGGTAATGAGGTAGTGACATAGGTCGAAACTGCTTCAATCAAATAAGACCATTGCTCACCCGTATTGATAACGGCTGAAGGAGTACCAGAGCCATCAATGAAAATTTCCGTGTTGTCTTGTGTTGCCAAGATATAAATCGCCTCTCCGGCTCCAGGCGACAAGAAACCCTTCATAACAATGTATTCCGTGCCAATGAGGTCTGTTGGTATAAGTTGGTCGCCCATGATATCTGAGCATCCACCATTTGAGACAGAATCATCTTTAATCGTAACCGCAATAGGTTTGTTGGAGGTAATGTAGGATCCTGCCGGGTGATCGGGACCTGCGGAAAACTGGGCAGCCATGGAGTATGTCTCACCCTGATTGAGAACTACCTCGTAGGCAATTCCAGCTGGGTGTCCAAAGACATCCACCGAAGGAAGAATAGACACGACTGTATTGTCTTCTGTAGCCACTATATCTGCGGATGCATAGGGCGTTGGGAAATAGCCACCATTGCTCCACGTAGTTTGAAACGGCGTATAAAATTCTGTCCCCAGGGCATTCTTCCCTTTCAAGGCGAAAATTTCCGGGTTGCATTGACAAGAGGTAATGATTTCGTAGTAGGCAGTTATGAATGCGCTGGAACGTATGCGCAAGCCCTTGTTTAAGACCATATCTGCGGGTTGATTTTCAAGCAAGCTCAGGAAGGCTGTTACGTCTATAGAAACTGCAGAATTTGCAGCAATCGTGGCGAGTATGGGAGCAAAGGAAGGGTTTGCGGGTTGATCGATGATCACCTCTGCGGGCTCACCAAAGGCTGCCATGCGAAAGGTTACTGGGGCATCGCCGTGCCCGCTCGTTGCTTCGGGCGCAACAAACCAGAATAATGTGTCTATTTGTGCCTTTGCATTGAGCGAAATGAAAAGGAGGAAAAGGGCGAACGAAAATTTCATAGTGCCAATATAATGAAGGTGGAAAAATAACCATGAAGAATAACGATTGGAGAAAGTGCGTAATATTGTCTGCATGAACAATGAACAAGATGCAAAATCGCTCTATGATAGCCAAGCTTCTCAATGGCAACGCACAGGACCTGTGCTACTTTCTGACTATTCGGCTCGACCTTTTGTGATGGAGCTTTGCGAACCATTGCAGGGAAATACACTCTTGGATATTGGTTGCGGTGAAGGATACGTTGGGCGTGAACTGCTCAAACGGGGAGCCGAGCGTATTCATGGCATCGACATCAGCAAAGCGATGATTGAAAAAGCAGAAGCTGAAATGAATGCGCAAGCTATTTCGAATGCTACGTATGAAGTACGTGATATTCGGCAGTTAAGCGATGGGGAGTTTCAGGTAGATACTGTTTTAGCCATGTTTCTATTCAATTATCTCAACGCACCCGACACGGCTGAAGTAATGAAGAAAGTGTATAGCCAACTCAAGCCGGGCGGACATTTTATTTTTTCCGTACCGCACCCGTCACTGGCCTTTTTAAAACAAGATAAGTATCCCTTCTACTTCGAAAAGCGAGGAGGCTATTTCAGCGGGAGAAACATCCTTTTTCCGGGTGAAATTTGGCGTCGCGATGGTATATCGGTTGGCGTACAATGCGTGCACAAAACCGTTGAGGATTATTTCACATGTATGCGGCATGCCGGATTTGATACAATGCCCGAATTATATGAGTTACACATCAACGAGGAACATGTAAAACTGGACCCCAAATTCTTCACACCGCTGATCGACCTTCCGTTGCACATAGCTTTCAAGGTTAAGAAATGAGCACCACAAAGGCACAGCATCAAATTTGGCAGTACCTGCCTTCGATCGAAGAGATTTCAGATACACTTTCCGTAAGCGTCACGGATGAATTGCTTCGAACGACTGGCAATGCCTCCGATTGGCTAACTAGCCCCAATTCGTTTGCATGGGATTCATCCCATTTACTGAACGAACACAGCAAGCGTTGGATGCAACAACTTGCTGCCGCTCCGGGCGCGCTGCGCCTTCAAATTGAGGGTAATTATTCGGATGATGAGTTGCGATGGTTATACGCGATTGTTTCGCGCTCGTTGGGTTATCTAAACAACCGTTATCAGTATTTCTTTGATGTAAAAGACAGAGGACTCGACTATACAAAAGCGGCCATACCTGTTTCTAAAACCAAGGCGGAAACAGGCTATCACACAGACAGTACCGCCAAGCACTACCTTCCTGATGTTGTAGGACTTCTTTGCTTGCAGCCTGCTTTCTCAGGCGGAGAATCCTTAGTTACCAATGCCGCTAATTTGCTCAATTTTCTAGTCGAGAGAAATCCAACATGGAATGAACTGCTGCACTCACCTTTATGCCGCGATGTAATAACACCGGGCACTGTGCAAGATCTCGAAGCCATTCGAGCCAACGACATTCCTCTCTTTCAATACGACGATAAGGGCGGCGTCACTTTCAGATATATGCGTTATTGGATAGAATCGGCCTTGGAGAAGCTAAAAGAACCAATGCCCCCTGAGTTAGTCGAATTGCTTGACGGCATTGATGGCTATTTTGCTGAAGAAGCGCACGCTATGTGTTTCCGGCTCGAACGAGGCGACATGCTCTTTGTGAACAACCACTTCCTTTGTCACAACCGAACGGCCTTTATCGACGGTGAAAAACCACGTGTATATGTGCGAGCATGGATCAATGAGCAACCACAAGACTAATTCAATCGCATGCAGCCAATCCATTTTAGCGATGATTTTCAACTGGAAGATGACCGCGTTCTTCTTCGATTACTGAGAGCATCCGATGTCGAGCATTTGCTTTCCATTTCCGTGAACGAACCTGAAAACTGGCAATACGGTTTGGAAAACGCATCGGGCAGAGACAACTTGGAGAATTACATTGCGAACGCGTTAAAAGCTCTTAGCGATAAGCAAGCACTTCCGT
>CAMBPD010000041.1 GCA_945869405.1 Chryseobacterium gleum
GCCGGAAGATCCTTCAGGTAAAAATCAACGTATGCCAGCAGCAACTCATGCGTAATGGCTTGTTGTTCTTCTCTGCTCAACCCACTAAATCCTAACTCGCCAAAATCGCACAGCGAGCCGCTATCCGCATAGCCACAATGTGACCCTTCGAGGATGTTCACGAATAGTTTGCACGAAGAGGCAGTGCCTTCAAAAATGGGAACATGATTGGTGGCGGGGGCTGTCACTGCGTCGCTGCTTCCCGAAAAGACGATAGCAGGCACCGTCACACTCGAAGCAGCTGCAATGGCCGAAGGGTTGGTTTCGGCTGGTGCAAGTCCTGCAATACAATCGACACTCGCGCTTGTGGTCGCCGCGAGCCACGTTGCGCCGCCTCCCATGCTGTGCCCCATGATGGCGCAACGATCGATGAGGTGCGATTGAAACAGCGAACCGGCTGTGGCATTCTCTTCATAAAAATGATCGGCTACATACGCCAGGTCGAGTCCAAAGTCGGCATGCGCCGGGGCAAAGCCACCTTCTGTTCCAACGTAAATCATAACATAACCCGAAGCAACAAGCACATCGGTGATATTCTGATACGCGGTGTAATCCATCACAAAACCATGTCCGAAAGCAATGAAAGGAAACGTTCCTTCCGCAACAGGAACTGCATCGCCGGCAGCAGTTGACGGATAATACACTTCGCATGCAATCGACCTATCGGATCGTGTGGGGTCGATGTAGGTGGCAGACACATGGCCTACTTCGAATTGAGCGCATAAATGTCTTGCAACAAGCAGACTAAACGCAAGTAGAATCAATTTCATGGTGAAGTGAATTTGGTAAATGAAACCATCGAGTTGCGCAATTCCCAGAAGATGTGCAACGTGTAATTCCCGGCCGTCAGGGCTTCAACGGCATTATCTATAGAAAAAGTTCCATGCCCATCCACAGCAATCAAACCGGCACTTATAAAGCACCGTCTTCCCATGGCGTCATAAATCGCATACTGCACATTGCACGATTTGGCATCGTCCAAAATAACGCGCATCGACTGCGTGCACGGATTGGGATAAACCGAGACGCTGAAGTCTCCTTCCACAGCAGTTGGCCCTTGCAACAATTGCCAGGCTTTATAATAGTCGGCTATTCCATTACCCAGCGAATCAGTCGGCGCAACATAGGCCGATGCACTGCGCACAATCGCATCGCGCAAGAGCACCGAAGACGCATTGGGGAAAGCCTGATACAAACAAGCCGAAGCTGCCGCGATAAGTGGCGAACTGAAAGAGGTACCATTACCGGTTCGTATGGTGGAGTCTTGCGCTGCATAAGCCGTTGCCGCGCCCATCGCCGACACATCGGGCTTCACCCTTCCATCAGCCGAGGGTCCATAACTACTAAACCAGGCGTGGTTCTCTTGCGCATCCGCCGCACCAACACATAAAATTCCTTCTGCATCGGATGGTGCCGTGAGATAACGCCACGGATCATCGCCCGAATTACCGGCACTGTTCACCACCAAAATTCCTTTTCTGGCTGCTATAGCTGCTGCAATCGAACAATGAACCGTTGCTCCATTCATATCGATATACGAGTAGTCATAGGCAGGATCATCGAACAGAGAATACCCCAGGCTCGAGTTGATGATGTCGATGCCCAGGCTGTCGCACAATTCTGCGGCCACCACCCAATTGTCGGTTTCTACCGGGAACTCGCTGAATGGATCTTCCGTGCGAAACAGATAGTAATTGGCCTCCGGAGCGGCCCCTACCATTTCGCCCGGCAACCAGGCGGCCATAATGCTCAGCACCGAAGTACCGTGGCTGTTGTAGGTATACACATTTGCGTTATCCGGGAACACAAAGTCCCGTGTCATTTTTATTCGTCCTTCGTTGCGCAAACGCTCGAAAGCAGGCAACTGATCGGTGCGGCTCCAGCCTGCATCGAACTGAGCAACGTCGACTCCCTCCCCCATAAAACCGAGGCTGTGCAGCCATTGCAGATTGAGCATTTCTGTTTGGCGCCACGCCATTCCATACAGCGGAAATGAATCGCACACAAACAGCATTTTTTCTGCACGCGTATCGCTCTCCTCCTTAAAAAACTTATTGTGAAAACCACTTGGACTATTGGTGGTTTCAGGACTTCTTTTTACTTCAGCAACGAACGGAAGCAACCTCACATTCTCCAACCAAATCGAATCTTCTGTGGCGATGGTGATTGCATTGAACCACTTGCTTCTGTGATGCAACAAACCGGGCCCCATGGCCAACACCTGATCGATGTAGGTTTGGTTTACGGGCAAATCAAGTTCGTCAAAACCCAAACTCTGTCGCTCGCGCCGTTCGATGCACTTCCGCGAAAGAAATTCCTCCGGTCTAGAAAGACTATATGGCGAGTTGTCTTTGTCGGTAAAACGAACCCAATATTTACCGGGTGCAGTTTGGGCCATTGCTTGTTGTGCTTGCAATAGGGAGCACGCAACGGTCAGTAGTGAAATGAACAGGCGGTGCTTCATGATGAACGAATGTAGTATTACTTCGGAACAGCCCGTGTGTTGACCAGCTTACCGTCGACCCACTCCTCTACTTTTTCGATGTTACCGTTTTCGCGGTAGAAAACCACATCGCCCTCCAACTTATCGTCGACGTAATCGCCCTTCATGCGCACTTGCGTGCCCTCGAGTTTTTCGCGGTAAATGATACCCATCTCCTTGTCTTCGGCCGAACCGGGCACTTGCACATACTGCCCTTTGTCGTACCACTCCGTGAACGGACCGTTCTTCATTCCATTCTCAAAGGAATACTCCGACTTCGGGATTTGGGTTTCGTAATATTCCTTGAACGTGCCATTCTCGTACTTGCGTTTTGTTTCTGTACCACGCTTGAAGAGCAACGCAACTTTCAACTTGCCATCGGGATAATTGTAATACCAGGTTCCATCCTGCACACCCTTGTAATACTTCCCTTCGCAATCCACTATTCCCGAGTCAAACCATTGCTTGAAGGCACCCTCCTTCTCACCGGCTGAGCATGTACCCTCCGATTTCTTCTTCCCGTTTTCATAGTACTCGGTAAAAGGTCCTTCTTGCCTTCCCGTTTTATAGGTTTCGATTTTCAGCAACTGGCCACCATCGAAAAAATATTTGCACGCGCCTTCAAGCAGAGAGTCCTTGTAATTTTCATCAGATAATAGCATGCCCGACTCATTCCAAATGCGCCAATTTCCGTCTTTCTGCTTTTTCACATAACGCCCCTCCGATGCTTTCGTTGCCCCGTCGCTGTGATAGAAAAGAACATCAACCACAGTGGTGTCTTGCACATGTTGGATAACTGCCGCCAACGACCCATCCGGGTTAAAACGCAACCACTGCCCTGTTGGCTTGCCGTGGTCATACTGCCCCTGGTAGAGCATGTTGCGTGTATCTTTCCATTGCTGAATCCAAACGCCATCACGCTTTCCCTTTGCGTCTTGTTTATTATAGTCGACCCCGGGTTTGCCGGAAGGATAAACAGTTCCAGGCTTTGGCTGAGCGCGCATCGCAAGGCTAGCCATACCCATCACAAGCACGAGCAGAATACTTTTCATTGTTCTCATCATAACAGGTTCAAAGATGACACCGGAACGCCCAATATCATCAAGTGTGCGTAATTCCGGTAGCGTTGTGCAAAACAACGGCAGTTGTCAAAGCAAAATTGCGCACTAATTTTGCACGCCGATCATTCTGTTGTGATCGTTATCCAAAAAAAATCAACCATGAAAGTAACCGTAGTAGGTGCAGGCAATGTAGGCGCTACTTGTGCTGATGTTCTAGCTCAGCGCGAGATTGCCAATGAAATTGTACTTGTAGACATCAAGCCAAATTTCGCCGAGGGCAAAGCGCTCGACATTTGGCAAACCGCCCCCATTAACTTGTACGACAGCCGCACCATCGGCAGTACCGATGATTACAGCAAAACTGCCGATTCAGACGTGGTGGTCATCACCTCAGGTCTGCCGCGCAAACCAGGCATGAGCCGCGACGATTTAATCGCTACCAATGCAGGTATTGTAAAAACGGTTACCGAAAACGTCATAAAGTATTCACCCAACGCAAAGATTGTGGTCGTAAGCAATCCGCTTGATGTTATGACCTACTGCGCCTACCTCACGGCAAAGGTGGATAGCAGCCGCGTATTTGGTATGGCAGGTATTCTCGATACCGCTCGTTACCGTGCGTTTTTGGCTGAAGCCCTCAACTGCTCACCAAAAGACATCCAAGCCGTTCTAATGGGCGGCCATGGCGACACTATGGTGCCCCTTCCTCGCTACACCACTGTAGGAGGAATTCCGGTTACAGAATTAATCTCGGAAGAGAAATTGAACGCAATTGTAGAACGCACCAAATCAGGTGGCGGTGAAATAGTGAACCTATTGGGCACCTCGGCTTGGTATGCCCCTGGCGCGGCGGCTGCACAAATGGTTGAAGCTATCGTGCGCGATCAAAAACGTATTTTCCCTTGTTGTGTTTGGCTTCAAGGCGAATACGGATTTAAAGATATTTTCCTGGGTGTGCCCGTAGTATTGGGTAAAAACGGCATTGAGAAAATCATCGAGCTGCAATTGAATGAAAGCGAAAAGGCTCTTCTCGCTGCATCTGCAAAAGCGGTTAAGGAAGTGATGAACGTACTCGACAACATGAACGCTACTGCGTAATTGAAATTCGATTTAATAAAAAAGGCGCCACGTGGCGCCTTTTTTAATGAACTGTTGTCTCGATTATTTCTTCTTAGCAGGCTGCAAGGTTGGTTTTGAAGCTTCCTTTTTAGTTTCCTTCACTTCCTTCTTCACAGGCACAGTTGCAGGAGCAACAGGCACATCCGGAATGATAGGAGCAGTAACCATTACAGGCTTCTTCTTCACGAACTTCAACTCATTGATGATGTTCTTACCGCCCATCAATTTCTCCACTACAAACAATACGTAGCGAATGTCAACCGATATGGTGCGCTGCAATTCAGGTTCGAAGGCGATATCGCCGCTCATCGCTTCCCAGTTACCATCGAACGCAATACCTACTATGTTGCCGTCGCCGTCAATTACAGGGCTTCCTGAGTTACCGCCTGTGATATCCAGGTTGTGAATGAAACAAGCAGGCAATTCACCCTTGCTGTTGGCATAGCGACCGAAGTCTTTCTTGGTAATCAAATCAGCGAGTTTGTCAGGCACAACAAATTCCGGGTTGGTGTTGTCGCGCTTCTCCATGATGCCTGCAGCAGTGGTGTACGAATCATAACGAACCGCATCGGCCGCTTTGTAATCATCCACGATTCCGTAGGTAATACGCATAGTGCTATTGGCATCCGGAGCAAATGTCTTGTCCGGATTCATATCGCGCAAACCTGCCACGTATTGACGCATACCCTTATTGAATTTAGCGATAGGGTTCATACCTCTGAATTTCACTACATGCTCGTTTGCACTTTTAGCGGTGATGAATGCCAAATCCTTGTCAATCAGTTTCGCGTTTGGCTTCTCCAAAAATGCCATCAAGCGAGCCTTATCCGTGAAGATCGATGAATCGAACAACTTATTGGCATAAGCTGTTGCGCTGCCTTTGAATTTCGAATCAAGTGTCTCGTGCCATGTTGGGCGATCGGTTGTGATGCGCTCACGGTAGAGATTGGTCAAATTGACAAAAACAACTTTGTCTGTTGCTGCATCATATTCCTTGAAATGAGCATCAATATCTGCATTCAATGCCGCAAGACCTTCCTTGCGTTTTGCCTCATCCGTTTCAGCAAGAATCTGCTTCATCGACTCTCCCATTCCCGCTGCGAAACCCATAAACTCCGCACCACCATAGCCACACAGAGATGAATAGGTAGATGCCTTAACGAATGGATCCCACTCAGCATAATAGTCTTGAATCAATTTCAACGTCTCGCCATACTTGGATTTCGTAGTGCCGTTCCCATTGTACCAGCGGGTAAAATCTCCTTCAATTTTGGCCTTATCACTTTTCACATCCAAACGCTTCAAGCCACGTGTTTGGCCGATGTAATATTTCCAACTGTTTGCCGTGGAGGCATACTTGGCAGCATACATCAAACGCACACGTGCGTCCTTGTCCATAACACTTTTCCAGCTTTCCAACTTCAAACCAAAGCATTCGATGAGGGCAGGGTTGCGAGTCTCCACAGCTTGTTCAATTCCGAATGAAGTAAGGTAGCGCGAGGTACGACCCGGAAAACCCATGATCATGGTGAAGTCACCTTCGCTCACACCGTCAATATTCACGGGTAAAAAATGCTTGGGTTTGTAGGGCACATTGTCTTTGCTATATGCAGCAGGCTGGTTGTCTTTGTTTGCATAGATGCGCAACATAGAGAAGTCGCCCGTGTGGCGAGGCCACATCCAGTTGTCTGTATCGCCTCCGAACTTACCTACGCTCTCGGGTGGATTACCCACAAGGCGAATGTCGCTATACGTTTGATACACCACCATGTAGTATTCATTGCCATAAAAAAACGACTTCACCTCAACTTCGAACTGTCCGTTGCTGGTGTTGGCAGCCACCAACTCTTTTGATTTTGCCGCCAGCGCCTTATCGCGTTCACTTTCCGTCATGGCATCATTTACGGAGGCCAACATTTGCTTGGTAACATCTTCAATGCGCACAAGAAATGAAATCTTGAAATCCGCAATGGGAAGTTCCTCTGCAAAGCTCTTCGCGCAAAAACCATCGAGCAACAGGTTGTTCTCCACAGTTGATAGCGTTTGAATAGCATCGTATCCACAATGGTGATTGGTAAAAATCAACCCCTTGTCACTGACCACCTCACCTGTGCACTGACCGTAGTTGAGGCGCACAATAGCATCCTTGAGAGAAGCTGAGTTGATACTGTAAATTTCTTCTTTTGTGAGATTCAGACCTAGGCCTTTCATTTCAGCCTCGTTCATGCGATTGAGCAGACTCACCAGCCACATACCCTCATTAGCCAGCAGGGAAACTGGCAGCAATGAGAGCAGCAACGCCGCGATATACATTGTTCTTTTCATGTTAAATGGATAATTGAATTATGATTGGTTGATTGTTGGAATACCTTATTGTTTGTTGTTGGTCGATACCGGCCTCCAGTGCTGTCGCTCGATTAGCGAATCCATTTCGGTATAGAGCATGCGCAAGGTAGCAGGGCCCTTGTATCGATTGCGAACCCAATGCAACTTTCCTTCGTGCGCCAATGCTGTGGTAATGTCTGGCAAATCATGAACAAGGTCATTATCATAGACCGCCTTCATCTGAAAATAGCCGATTTCTTTGGCCTTTAACCGCACAATCTCAAGGTCTGAAAATGAAACTTGTGCCTCAAAGCGCCCAATGCGATCCACGTGATTCTTTCCCAAGTAAAACGCACGACCATCTTTCAATACCGTGAGCTCGAAAATCGGACACATGCCAAAACAAGCACCACGCGAATAGAACCACGTTGTGTCATTCGCTTCCTTTGGCGCGTTCACCTCTTGCACCGGTGCACTCACGGGTGGCTGCACGGGATCCCTCTTGGAACTGCAACTGGCAAGGAGTATTGCCAACACTATGGAACAAAGGACACGCATCATCACTTCTTACCTGGCTGAACGAGTTTTTGGCGTTGAGCTTTCTGTGCATCTTCTAAACGCTGCATGAAGCTACTTTTCGTTTGTGGCTTTTTCTTGTTGGCTTCAATTTTTGCACGAATAGCATTCTCATCTATAAAGTACTTTTTGATTGCCCACATCTGTGCTATGCTCACCATGTTGGCCATGAAATAATACAAGCTTAGGCCAGAAGGCTGTCCATTGAAGAAGAAAAGCATCATCACGGTAAAGAGGTTCATCATTACAGTCATGTTGGGCATGCCCGGCTGCTGGGCCATCTGTGGCTGGCTGCCCATGCTCATCTTTGAATAGATAAACGTAGAGATACACATCAAAATGGTAAATCCACTCACATGGTTGCCATAGATTGAGCTCAACACCGGAATATGTTGTTCCCAACTAAATATGCTGTCATAAGCCGCCAAATCATCGGCCCACAAGAAGCTTTTGCCGCGCAACACAATCTCGGCCGGGAAGAACCTGAACATGGCGTATAGAATAGGCATCTGAAGCAATACAGGCAAGCAACCCGCAAAAGGGTTGACACCGGTTTGACGATACAACGCCATGGTCGCCGTTTGCTTACCCGTGGCATCCTTGCCCTCAAACTTTTTGTTGATCTCGTCTATCTCTGGCTTCAACACCCGCATTTTTGCGCTGCTCAAAAAGTTCTTCCACGTGATCGGGAACAAAACCGTTTTAATGACCAGCGTAACCAACAGGATAATCAATCCCCAACTGCCAATAAACGAGGAGAAAAACCAAAATAATGGACGCACACAGTAGCGATTCACTGTTCCGATAATGCTCCACCCATAATCAATAACACGATCCAATTCATCTGTGTTAAGCTTCTTCAGTTCCTTATAATCATTTGGCCCGAAATAGAACGTCATCTCACCAAAGGCATTCTCTCCGCCTTTCATCGACAAGAGAAGTTTCGATTGGTAGAGCTTCGTGTGCAAACTGTCTTGCGGAACGTTCACCTGCATGTACGATCCCGGTTGAAAACCATCTTTTGCAATTACAGCTGCCGTAAAATAATCTTGCTTAAACGCAACCCACTGCAACGGCTCTTCGGTAGTGTAGCTATCATCGTCTGACTCGCTCAAATAATCACGATCCGCTTCCCCTTCACGGTAGTAAACCGAACAACGCGTGCGCTCAGCGGCAAGACCCTTCTCATTGTTCATTCCGGCTGCATACCACTCAAGCTCAAGCGGCTTAGAGCCCATTTCGAGTTCGTTGCCCAACCCGTTTGCATTTACTTTCACGTCTACAGCATACGCATCAGGTTGGAGCGTGTAGACGATATCTAGGTATTTTGCCGGATCCTGCGAACGTAGTCGCATGGTGATCGTGCCAGTAGTTTGCGATGCATCCACGTCACTTTCACTAGCCTCGAAGAAGAACTCATCTGAGGTAAATTCTCCTTTTCCTGCCAAATGCAAGCGGAGCTTCATTGCAGAGTAGGCCTCACTCCAAAGACGAATATTCTCCTGTGATGTGTAATTCTTGTGACCATCCAAAAGCTCTGCAGAAGAAAACAATCCCCCTCTGGTGTTCAGGGTCAATTTCACTTTGTTGTTGTGCAAGAAAACGGCTCGTGCCTCGCCCGAGGATGACACCGCCAATACGCCAAACTTGTCTACTTGGGCTTGGTTAGTGAGAGCAATTTGAAGAGAATCATTTGGCGGATTATCCAACGTTGCCGCAGGCTCAACCGATGGAGGTATAGAAATATTGGGGGTACTCGTTGCTACGCTATCAAGAGCCGCTTGTTGTTCCTGCTGCAGTTTTTCCTGCTCTTTGGCTTGGTACCACGAGAAACCCAACAACAATAATATCATCAGGGTGAAGCCAATCGCGGTGTTTTTATCAAATTTCATAGTGCGTGTAAAAGGCGGCCAAAAGTCGCCACGAAACGGGGAACTCTGAAATATTTTTATGAAAAAGGCTGAAATGCATAGCGACTGGAAAACCAGAGGTGATAAGCCCCATTTTTGTGCACATGAAATTGCGTAATGTACTCATGTTGGTTGCGGCTTCACTGTTCTTGGTGTTGGCTCAAATGACTACAGGCAGCGTCGCAATTCCGCTCGATTCACTTTGGAATGCACTTCTTCTCAACCCCAATGCCGAGCACACACACTTGACTATCCTGTGGGATTCTCGCATTCCGCGCACTTTGGCAGCAGTTTTTGCCGGTGCCTCTCTTTCGTGGAGTGGTATGCTCATGCAAACCTTATTTCGCAATCCGTTGGCCGGTCCATCGATGCTTGGCATAAGTTCAGGAGCATCGCTGGGGGTGGCATTGCTTGTCTTAGGCAGCGGAGGCACTGCTCTGTGGGTGGGTCTGCTGGGCTCGGCTGGCATTGCCACCGCCGCATTCCTTGGGGCTTTTGCCATGCTTGTATGCGTGCTGTTGGTGTCCACACGCTTCAACGATGAATCTACCTTGCTGATTTTCGGTATCATGCTCACGTTCTTCACCTCCGCTCTAGTCGACGCCTTGCAATCGAGAGCGGCCAGCGAAGCGTTGAGAGCGTATGTCTCTTGGGGCATGGGGAATTTTGGCGATTGTAACTACACCGAAATTGCCCTTATGGCTTTTGGCCTTTTAGTGAGTAGTGGTATTTCTCTCCTCCTCTTGCCAAGGCTCAACCTATTACTCCTTGGAGAGAATTACGCCAAGTCGATGGGCGTCGATGTCAAACAGACACGCATTTGGATGATGCTAGCCACAGGCATCATGGCGGGTTGCGCTACAGCCTTCTGCGGACCAGTATCCTTCATCGGTCTTGCTGTGCCCCACCTTTCTCGCTGGCTCACACAATCGGCCGACCACAGGAAGAACATCCTACCGACTCTTTGGCTAGGAGCATTACTCGCGCTAGGCTGCGACTGGCTCAGCCGCATGAGCACGCTGCCACTCAACACCATTGCATCCGCTCTAGGAGCTCCCTTTGTGGTTCTATTGGTATTAAAATGGAAACGATTTAGACCGCTGATATGAACACAGGGCATCAACTGAAATTGCAAAACGTTTCTCTATCCTATCCTGGAAAAGTGCTGCTCGATGGTGTTTCTATGCAGTTCGAGTCGGGACAGCTCACTTCACTCCAAGGCAGAAATGGCACCGGGAAAAGTTCGCTGCTCCGTTGCATGGCCGGGCTTTCATCGCCGCAAGGCGGACAAGTCTTCATCGACACAACACCAATTTTGCACCTTTCACTACTCGATCGCTCGCGGCTCATCGGAACGCTTTGGACCGACCGTTTGCGAATGCCCGGCTTTACTCTGCGTGACTTAGTGCACATGGGTACATACAACGCCCAACGCCTCGTACATGCTACCCTACTCGATAAGCGCACGGATGATTGCATAAACGCATTAGGAATAGACCAGTTAGCCAACCACTCACTAGACAAACTCAGCGATGGCGAACTGCAAAAAGCAATGATTGCGCGCGCTCTTGCTCAAGAACCTTGTTTTCTATTGCTCGATGAGCCCACTACCTTTCTCGATTACGTCGCCAAGGAGGAGCTCATGCAAACACTGACGGTACTTTGCGCCAACCAAGGCATCGGCATTGTGTTTACCTCTCACGACATTGATATTATGGATAGGTATGCCCAGCGCCGATTGGAGTTAAGTCAAGGTAAGATCCATGAATTACCCCGAGTAAGCAGGATATAGAAACGGGCCAAAAACCTGCTTACTTTTGTGCCCTCAACCCATGGAGTCATGAATATTACCGTTGTAGGATCAGGATATGTTGGTCTAGTTACAGGCACTTGTTTTGCCGAAACTGGCAATAACGTTATATGTGTAGATATCGACACAGCCAAAGTAGAACGCATGAAGCAGGGGGAAATCCCCATTTATGAGCCGCATCTCGATGTACTCTTCGAACGCAACATCCGCGAACAACGTCTGCATTTCACGACAGATTTAAAGAGTGCAGTAGACAGTGCACAAATCATTTTTCTAGCCTTGCCAACACCTCCGGGTGAAGACGGTAGCGCAGACTTGAGTTACGTGCTAAACGTTGCGCATGAGCTTGGTAAAATCATCACCGACTACAAAGTAATTGTCGATAAGAGCACCGTTCCCGTTGGTACCGCAGAAAAAGTGCATCAGGCCATCGAAGTAAACACAACCATTCCATTCGATGTAGTTAGCAATCCTGAATTCTTGCGAGAAGGTTTTGCTGTGGATGATTTCATGAAACCCGATCGTGTGGTCATAGGAACCAACAGCGCGCGCGCGCGAAAACTCATGGAAGAGCTATATAAACCTTTCACACGCCAAGGCAATCCCATTATTTTCATGGATGAGCGCAGCGCTGAATTAACCAAGTATGCAGCCAATGCATTCTTGGCAACAAAAATCTCGTTTATGAACGAGATCGCCAACTTCTGCGAGAAAGTTGGAGCCGATGTAGACATGGTTCGTATGGGAATGGGCACCGATACCAGAATAGGCAAACGTTTTTTATTTCCCGGAATTGGCTATGGTGGCTCGTGCTTCCCAAAAGATGTACAAGCCCTATTCTACAGCGGAATGGAAAACCACTACGAGTTTAAAATTCTCAAAAGTGTGATGAAAGTGAATGAACGCCAAAAGACCGTTTTGCTCGGCCCTATCCTCGATCATTATCACGGTTCACTCACCAACGTGAAGATTGCTCTTTGGGGACTGGCGTTTAAGCCCGACACCGACGACATTCGTGAGGCACCGGCATTATATATGATTGAACATTTGCTAGAGGCAGGAGCGACCATCGTTGCATTCGACCCAGAGGCAATGGAAAATGTGAAGCGACTCAAAGGGTATCCTATTCGCTATGCAACCGATCAATACGCAGCGCTTCAAGATGCCGATTGCTTACTTATCTGCACCGAGTGGAGCGCATTCCGAGCCCCGGACTTTGATAGAATGAGCAGTCTTTTGAAGAGTAAAACGATTTTCGATGGCCGCAACTTATACGACCTCGATAAAATGATTGAGCTTGGATATTACTACAAGAGCATTGGGCGTTCGGTGGTAGAAGTCTAACACAATTCACAGACAGAATCTTTCTACTGCGAAAGACTCACATCGCGCGGTGCATCATTCATCTGGTTTGTAGTGATACTTCACTGTAACTGTTGTGTGTGTGTTGTGTGGCACTGGTTCAGTAGGCTCCTCGCCCACTCTCGCTTTCCAATGAGCATAAACTTCATCGGGCATTTCGGGTTCAATCTCGAACTGATACACTTTGCGTTTTGGACCCTCGTTGCGCCACCAAAAGGCAGCCAATACCCCAACCACAAAACCACAGGCATGTCCCTCCCAAGAAACCTTCTTGTCGACAGGGAATACATACCACACCAACGAACCGTAATACAACACAACCACCAAAGCCACGCGCAATAGAAGTGGGTTGCGCCGTATAAGACCACTCACCAGTAAAAAGGCAAATTCAGCATAAATCAAAACACTTGCTCCGATATGATTGCCCTCGCGACCTGAGAACCAAAGAAGAATAGGAGAAAGAAAAATAAACGCAGCAAAAACAGATAGCGCAATGGGGCGATAGAAGTAAAACACAAACGAATTCAATACAAAAAGCGCCATAGAATTCTGCACGATATGCTCTAGATCTCCGTGCAGAAAGTGAATGGTCACAATGCCTCGAAGACCTTCTGCCGTGCGCGGCTTCATACCCCATTCTTTCAACTGAAATCCCAAATACTCGTCTAAAATAAATACAGACCAGCAAATAACGAGGAAGAACGCAGACACCATGAGCGCATCGATAATCCTGGCGCGGTCGGCCTTGAGGGAAGGTATATTGGAATTAATGGATGAGCGCAATTGGATTAGTCTTCTGAGCGTACTACGGTAATATTGCCCTCACGGTTATAACCCTCGCCATCAAGACCTGTAGCAACAAGTTTGTAGTAATAGGTGCCACTAGAAAATTCTTTCGGATCCCACCTATCATCGATGCCATCCAGGTGATCAACAGGCCTTCCCCATCGGTTGAAAATATCAATCTGAAGATCATCCATATTGCGGGTTTCAACTAGCCAGGTATCATTCCGGCCGTCTCCATTGGGGGTCACAATATTAGGCACAAGAAGCAATTCCGAATCGTAGTACGTTTCAATGGAAAGCGAAAACACCGAAGGACAGCCATTCAAATAAGCAGTCAATGAAATGGTATGCACTGAAGCGCCATCATAAACAGATACAACCTGCGCATTGAGATCAGTAGTAAGTAGAGTATCCCCGTTACCAAAATCCCATACAAAATAATCGCCGTTGGATAGATTCGTGAACTGCACCTCAACCGGCGGTATTGCGAGTGAATCAGATACCGAAAAGAACGCCAACGGCTGATGCACGATCACTTCAACGGAAGTAGAACCAACGCATCCATTCTCATCTTCGCCCGTTACGGTATAGGTTGTGGTCTGACTGGGCGCTACCGTTGTAATAAGCTCCAGCGGACTTTCTACTGCCTCACCAACCCACTGAGCCTGTGTAATTCCAACTACTTCCAGCACTTCCGATTCACCAGGACACATCTCTAATGGTCCATTGGCAGTAAGAACAGGAGCGTCAAATACTGTTACAGTAACCTCTTCGCTTGAAAAACACCCATAAATCGACTCACCGGCCACAGCGTAAGTAGTGGTCGAGCTCGGCTGTGCGATGGTCGTGGCTTCTTGCGGCGTTAGTAATGAAGAAGAGGGGGCCCATCCATATTGCCAAGCACCGGAAACGAAAAGGAGCGCTTCTCCCTCGGGGCAAATAGCCGTATCGGCAGCAACCACAAGCGATGGAAGCGAATACACCTCTAAGCTATCGAACACTGACACCGAGCACACATCACTATAATCGTAACGAACAACTGCGCTCCCTACACCGGCCAATTGTGGATTAAACAACCACTGAGTATCTGCCAACACGACGCCAGCACCAGAAAACACACCTCCACCAACGTCGGCGGCCAAAGCAAACTCCACTTGGTCCACGCATACTCCCTGGGGCAAGCCAAGTTGAATATCCGGAAAATCTTCCACGCTAATTGCGAGGCTATCGGACGAAGCACACGAGTTGCCGAGTTGATACGTGACATAATGCACACCAACTCCAAGCAACACTGGGTCAACCACACCGAGCAATGAATCCACAATACCATTCCCAGACCATACACCTTCGGCAGCCTCTACCTCCAGGTCTGCCCAAGAGCCATTTACGCAAACAGGATTGGTCGCACCAAACACAATAGAAGCGTCCTCTATATTCACCCATACGGTATCGTAATCTGTGCAGGCTTGCTGGTACACTGCTACAACTGGGTGCATTCCTAGAACAGCTTCTGCGGCTTCAAAAGCACCCAAGTTGGGCGAAGTGATGCCCAAGCCTTGCCATTGAACAAAGGATAAATTGGATGTGAAAAGGAAAGGAGCTGCATTCTCACACAACGTGGTGTCTGCCTCTGCAATCTGAAGTGGGGTGTACAATTCAATTGACATCACTACCGAGTCTTGGGCTGGACAATTTCCGCCGACCGAATAAGTGAGCTGACTAGCATTTCCAGGCACCTGTGAAGGGCTAAACTCTCCGAGTAATGCATCTACGACACCCAGACCCGACCATACACCTCCGTTGGGAGCAGCAGTGAGATCTACCAGCTCTTCGGTGCTGCAAAACGTCGTGGCCGAAGGAAGCAGGATCTCTGGAGCAACATCAACCAAAACGAATACTTCAGTTGGCTCAATGCAACTAGAAACGGGCTCAAAAGCGATACTCCACAAGCCCGGGCCAACAGCTGCCGGATTAAACAACACTCCACCCGCAATGCTGTCTAGCGGGCCAACCCATGAGCCTTCAGAAATACTCGAAGTCAACAACAAAGCGGAATCAGTGATACAAAGCACGCTATCTGTAAGCGCAATAACCGTAGAGTCTGGCTGGATGTAATCGTAAAACTCGATATCAGAGGAATTAGACCCACAGGCTTCTCCAAGCTCAATGCCAGTGAGCCGCAATTGAAAATAAGTGTCCTGTGTTGGTGCCGGATTTATAAAGTGATTCAAGCCAATACCATTGTTGGGCAAGTCGAAAGGCGGAAACGCTTCCCAAGCTATACCGACACCCTGACTGAGAAGCGTTGATTGCGGGTAGTAACGCTCAAGGATCACCGACGTGAACAAACTACTATCACAACCTGTATCCAAAATCTCTAGACTCTGACCAGGCGCCGGGAGGAACTCCTGCGACAAAGTGTTTGCTTCATCAGAGATCGTCATACTCACTGATACGATATCACCGTTGGCACCGCCATAGCAATCGCGCACGTTCAACCGCCAACCCGGCTCTGTAACATCACAACCTACCAAGGGACTCCAGTCTATGGCCTGAGCATCCGTTCCGTATGCTCCATAACTTCCACCTACATCAAAATTGGGGAGCGCACACAAATTATAGCTTTGTGCAGAGGCATTGGTAAAGCATAAACCAACAGCATCCGAGTTGAAGCAAATTGAATCTGGCTCTGTAGGTGTCTGCGTGGATGTGAGCAGAACAACAGCAGAACCACAAGCAGATGGCGCAACCAATTCAATGCTTAAATCTGATAAAATTGGATGCACGATATTCATACAAAGCTCAATGGATGAATTCTCTGAAAACACAAACGCGGAATCGAAATTCAACGGCGGAGAATTATAATAACCAGTGATCGCTCCACCGATATACAACCCTGAAAGTTGAACCGAGGTGCATCCAGGCTGAATCGTATTTGCGTTTACGATTGCAGGAGAGTTGATGCGTGATACCCAGCACACCTCGTCATACATGAGTTGTCCTGAGCCATCCGTAACCACCGCCCTGTAACCTCCAGGTCCTACACCATACGCTCCCTGTGCCACTTGAAGCTGGTTTACAATAGGCGCCCATGTATTACTCACAGAAATGAATCGATACCATTGCACATTGCGAAGATCACCCGAAGGCCAAAACACGCGAAGCGCCGCAGCATCTCCTTGGCAAAGGAAAAACAAGCTATCGTTTGACTGTCCATTCGTGTACGAAGTGGTATCTCTTCCGGAACAATTTGCACATGTTAACTGAGCCTGTGCGGCAAGTGTAACCGTAACAACTGCAAATAATACAAGCCCAAACCTCAAGATTGACATGATTTTTTTCATACTAAGATCACGCTTGTATAGAAACGGACAGAATTACGACGTCAAAGCCTGACACATCATCAGCGGATAATTTGGTGTAGTTCATAGGGTGGTTAAAGCAAAGCAAATATGGCTTAAAACAAAATATATCCATATTATTTTGCCATAAAATCAAGGCAGTATAAAAAACAAACGCCCCCCGCAATGCGGAGGGCGTTTGTAAAAAAGACTCGTTACAAAGATTACTTCTGAATCTGCATGCGCTCAATCTCAAACGCAGTGCCTGAGCTTAAACGAACCATGTAGATACCTGAAGCCAATTGGTTAGCATCAAAATTTGCTGTGTAAACCACACCCGCTTCTGCTTCATTATTGAATAAGTTACCGATCACACGACCGGTCATATCCAATACTTCCAAGCTAAGCTTACCATTTACGGTGCTCGTGAAGCTAATCATTGCGTTGTTGCTAGCCGGGTTAGGCTGAATACCCACAATAGCAATCTCAGATTCGCGATCCTGACCGTTACCCTCTGGAGCTACAACCATTCCGAGGTTGTTGTCTTGTGAAGAGAACAGGATTGTCTGTGAGCATGAAGAAGTGTTACCTGCGCAGTCAATAGCAGTCCATGTGCGAAGAATGCTGTAGTCTGGGCACTGATCGATACCGAATGCAAAGTCACCGATACCACCTGCCAAACCACTTGTAATCGGCTGGCCTTCGAAGAGGAATACACCACTGTAGTTGAACCAACCACCTGCACCATAATCACCGTTGTAGTTGTTGGCACCGTCACCAAGCTGGAAACCGAAGTATTGGTTTGAAGGAGCGTGTGTCAAGTTCAACAATGAACCTGCATGGCTGCCCCATCCTGTCAATTCTACTGTAGCACCTGGTTGAAGAATGTAGTACATCCAATCACCGAAGTTGGCATCTTCACCACCACAGTCAGCCTTGAATCCGCTAGGAGACATATCTGAAGTCCACTCGCTCCAAGTCTTGCCGTTACCATAGGTTACGTTGAAATCGAAACCACCATTTGGGGAAACAACGTTGAACACTCGACCTGTAACA
>CAMBPD010000042.1 GCA_945869405.1 Chryseobacterium gleum
CATCACATTTCCCGACTCAATGGCATTGGCAACGAAAGGGCTCACGAAGTACAACGCAATCCCTATGAGCAACTGCGTGTGAAGGATGATCAATGTGATTAATGCGAGCTTTCGTTCGCTACTGAGAAAGGGTCTGTATATTCTGACCAGGCTGTCTACTATTGTGATAAGCATAAGTAGCAAACCCGCCCAGCGAAGAAAAGAATGTAGGTGAAGCAATCCAGTATACATCGTTTTTGAACTTTCGTCAAAACTAACTCAACACAGCCAATAGACCTTGATGCAGCTAAAATTATGTTGCTTGCTGAGGGATCGTATTTCCTCGCAATCTTTGCCGCTATAAAACACCCTATGAACCAAGTTCTCTATAACGTAACCTGCAGTGTAGACTCCACTATTCACGAGCAATGGCTCGATTGGATGATGTTCAAACACATTCCGGATGTGATGAACACGGGGTTGTTTTTAGAGAACCGAATCTGTCGCATCCACGAATTCGAAGAAAACGGAGTAACCTATGCCATTCAGTATTTGGCCCGCAACCAGCATGATCTTAACGAGTACATGCAACAGTTTGCGCCGGCATTGCAAAAGGAACATGCCGATAAATTCGGATCGAGTGTGGCCGCTTTTAGAACTACACTGGAAATTATTCATGAAATCCGAGCACCCTATCCTGCGGTAAATCCAAACTAGTCGCTACACATCACCAAAAGAAATGTGCCTCACGGCAACGATTATTAGGTCATCGATTTTCTGGTAAGCCTATGAACAGGATACCTCAGCAGAATGACAACGTGATTGATTAGAGTGCTGAGCAACCCATAGTGCTTTCGCATGATCTGAAAGCGTTCGCGTAACCCTTGATTTCGGCTCGACGTTGACACACCGCCTTCCAAAAACTTAGAGATATACGATTTCGCATTTACGATTGAGCTTGACTTGCGCAACATCCGTATGGTCCAGTCTATATCGCCACTGATCCGATAACGCAAATCATAGGGTTCAGCCATTTCGCGACGCATGAAAATAGACTGATGCGACACACACATACCGCGTTGTAAACTTTTCCATGTAAGAGCAGCCGGTGGCTTAAGTCGGCGGTCGCCCAAGATGCTACCACCTCCATCCACAACAGCAGTTTCGCCGTAAATAAAGTCGGCATGCCTATTATGATTTAATGCGCGCTCAAGCACATGAGCATCATAAAACTCATCACCTGCATTCAAAAAGATAACAAACGTTCCTGTCGCCTTCATTAACCCCTTGTTCATGGCGTCATAGATGCCTGCATCGCGTTCAGAAACAACATGCATACGAGAGTGTCGGAAGCGCTCCACAACTTGCAACGTAGCATCGGTGGAAGCGCCATCGATTATCCAGTGCTCCAACTCTTGCAGCGACTGTTCAGCAACGCTTTTCAACGTGCGCTCAACGAGCTCTTCGGCATTGTATACAACAGTAATTATGGAGCAAAGAGGAACCTGAGACATGGGCATCTGCCGAGCAAAAAGACCTCGGCACTGCAATAATAATCACACATCCCGAATACCTTTGCGATAATGTCGGACTCCGCCACACTCCATAAGCGATTTGCTTCTGCTGCATTCAACACAGTGAATACAGCCGTGTCGCTTTTGAAGATTATTGCAAAGAGTCGGAAAGCGCCCCGTTTGCCCAACGCTTCGAACACGAAATGCATTGTGTTGGGCAATGGCCCTTCATTGCGCTCAACTATAGACGGCGCGCCGGGGCACTTCAAGGGATGCTCCTTTATTGCGGTAAATGGCTTTGCCCTTTCAGACGACTTCCTTGCACTAAAGCCGCAGTATTACGTGTTGCTCGACCCGGGTGTATGGAAGGCGGAGCAGACATGGATTGACACTATGCTTCAAGCGATTGTCGACAAGACACACTGGCCACTGCACCTCATGATACCGCGTGAGGCCCAAGGTTCACGAAGAGTGCAGATGTTGCATGCAAATGCGCACATCAACGTTCACTATTTGAACTATGTGGTGTACAAAGGATGGAATGGACCTGGTTATTTTTTTTGGAAGAAAAACCTCGCTATGCCGCAGTGTCAAAACGTACTTGTTGCCGCGTTATTCATAGCCATCAACCTGGGATACAAGGAAATCGAACTCGCGGGCGCCGACCACAACTGGCACGAATCGTTGGCGGTTGACGACCACAACGTCGTATGCCTCAAGCAAGTGCACTTTTATGATAATGGAAACGAAATAACCTATCAGCCATTCTATAAAACAGCTGCCACACACGAAACCTTTCGAATGGATGAAGCCTTCCAAGCCTGGGCTCGTGTGTTTCATGGGTATTGGAAAATGCGCGACTATGCAAACTTTCGAGGCTCGCACATTACCAACATCAGCTCATCCTCATTTGTGGATGCATTCGAGCGAAAAAAATTGTTCTAATTGATGGAGTTCCTTTTCAAAAACCCCATCACCCTCTGGTTGCGTTGGCTGCTGCAATGGCTAACGTATTCCTTGCGCTTTAAGGGCATGCACTTGCGCATGGAATACCTTACTGAAATCAGCAAGTGCTCATTCAGCGAATACAATACGCTCTACAAATACAGTAGACTGCGCGACGTGCAGCTGGGGCGCTTCAGTTATGTGGGGCGAGAAACGCAAGTGTATCATGCTCGCATAGGAAGCTTTACCAGCATTGGCCCGCAAGTTCTCATTGGTTTGGGTGAACACCCCGCGGATGGTTTCGTGTCTACTCACCCTATGTTCTATTCAAATCGCGGGCAATCGAACCCGGTGATTGTTGACCAACCCCTCTTCGACGAGATGCCCATTACCTTCATTGGTAATGACGTTTGGATAGGCGCGCGCGCTGTGCTGCGCACCGGAGTTACCATTGGCAACGGTGCCATTGTGGCGGCAGGCGCCGTTGTGGTAAAAGACGTCGAACCCTTCAGTATTGTGGGTGGAGTTCCGGCCAAGCATATTCGTTACCGGTTCTCTCCGGAAGAGATTGAACGCATTGAGAAAAGCGAGTGGTGGACCAGGGACATTGCATGGCTCAAGGAGCATAAAGAGGGGATGACGCACATCAGCCGTTTCGACGTGAAGTAGTTACATTTGCGTCACACAGTAATTCAAACTTTCATGCTCGACCTCAACGGCAAGAGTGTGCTCATCACTGGCGGCACAGGATCGCTAGGTACACACCTCACAAAAAACATATTGGAACGCTGGCCAGGCATCAAGCGCTTGGTAATCTTCTCGCGTGATGAACAGAAACAATATCAGATGGCGCAAGATTTTCCGCACGCGAAATACAATGCCATCCGTTACTTTATCGGCGATGTTCGTGATTGTGACCGATTGAAAACGGCCATGAAAGACATCGAATATGTAATTCATGCGGCGGCCATGAAACATGTTCCTATCGCTGAATACAACCCAATGGAGTGTGTAAAGACCAATGTGCTTGGTGCAGAAAATGTCATCAACGCTTGCTTCGAAAACGGAGTGAAAAATGTTGTTGCACTCTCTACCGATAAAGCAGCAGCGCCCATCAACCTCTATGGAGCTACCAAGCTGTGCTCTGACAAATTGTTTGTAGCTGCCAACAACATTCGCGGTAAACACCCCATCAAGTTTTCTGTGGTTCGTTACGGAAATGTGATGGGCAGCAATGGGTCGGTTATTCCCTTTTTTCTCAAAAAAAAGAAAGAAGGTACACTGCCCATTACCGACGCGCAAATGACACGTTTCAACATCTCGTTGCAGGAAGGCGTCGACATGGTACTGCACGCCATGGAGCATGCCTGGGGTGGTGAAATTTTCGTTCCCAAAATACCCTCTTACCGCATTACCGACGTAGCTAAGGCAATTGCGCCTGAAGCCAACATAGAAATCACAGGGATACGGCCAGGCGAAAAGTTACATGAGGAAATGATCACCACGTCCGATTCGTTTAGCACCTACGATTTGGGTCGTTATTACGCAATTGTGCCACAGGTTCCCGTTTTCGAATTGAGTGCCTTCATGGTTGCATTCAACGCAGTAAAAGTTCCACAGGGCTTTTGCTACAACTCGGGCGAGAACAGCGAATGGGTTTCGCCTGAGCAAATGCGAATACTCATCCGCGAGCATGTAGACCCTACGTTCATCGTGTAATGGCATGAATTCTCTTCCGCCTCAACCCAGCATTAGCATCATCACCCAGGCGCGCATGACTAGCTCGCGCCTGCCCGGTAAAATTTTGCTCGAAGCAGGAGGCAAGACGATGCTCCAACATCATATCGATCGATTAACGCCAGTGCATCATCCGATTATTATTGCGACTACGAAGAACGCAACCGACGATGCTGTTTCGTTATTCGCACATTCAACTGGTTTGCCTTGTTACCGTGGCGAAGAGCACGATGTGCTCTCACGATTTTATGAGGCCAACGAGCATTACCCGGCAGACATCATAGTGCGAGTTACCTCAGACTGTCCACTCATCGATTCACAACTCATACAACAAGGAATCAACATGTATTTAGCGCTCAACGACGATCGCTGCTATGTGAGTAATTGCTTTCCTCGCACCTATGCAAGGGGGTTTGACTTTGAAATTTTCAGTGCTGCCATGCTGCGTGAAGCACACCTGCAAGCGACCTCACAACACGATCGCGAACACGTTACACCCTTCATGCGAGAACATCACGCCAAGTTCATGCATAATATTGCCCAAATAGCCAATCACGGGGCACTGCGCATAACGCTCGATACACCCGAAGATTTTCGTCTACTCACACTGCTAATCGATACTACCAGCGCACTGCAGATGAACTATCAAGACATCGAAAAAACATTGTTAGACCATCCAGAGTGGGTAGCCATCAACGCACACATTGAACAAAAGAAAGTATGAGCACCATCCAAACTATTTCCTCCGTATTCGAGACACAGGGATATGTGCTCCAAAGAGCTGCGTTTTCTGCTTCAGAAATTGACGCGTTTCGCAAACGTGTTTATGATCAATACGCCTTGGATGAGGTAGCTGGGTTGACCTTTCAAATGACGCACACCTCATCAAAAGCAAGATACTCCAAAGGGTGTTTGCTGAGCAAAGAATTACTGCGCGATATACTCCTCGATGAACGCATACTGACATTAGCAAAAGAGATCCTTGGCACCAGTAGCTTGATCTATTTTGGCGACAGCTCCTACCAAATCGGCACTGGTCTGCGCGGATTTCACCGCGATTGCCTGGACCGTGAATTTAACAACGGCCTAGATTGGAAGAGCAGCTATACACTTATTCGTTTAGGTCTATATCTGCAAGACCATTCGGAATTCAGCGGTGGCTTAAAAGTTAAACCTGGCACACACGAAAAGAGTGACGGGCCCTCCGTATTCGTTGACAATCACTCTGGAGATTTGGTAGCATGGAGTTTGAAATTGTTGCACAGTGGCAATGCGGTTAAACTAAAATGGCCTTCTTCATTCTGTATAGATAACCAAGGAATTGAAAATAGAATTCCATCCTTTCTTAAAAAAGAACAAGAGCAGGAACGTATTTCATTGTTCATGACATTTGCTGCGCCAAGCGCGCATGTAGAGCGTTACATCAATGAATACGAAATGAAACGCCCCGACACTATTGCACACCTCAAATCATCTGTTTACAACGCTGATGCAATTGCGCTCATCCGAAAGAAAGAAGTAGAGATGAGAGTGCTCTTTCCTAACGAACAGTTGAAGGGATGAGAACCCGAGTATTTCTGCGATGCGACGGAGGCACACACATTGGCATGGGCCATGTGATGCGCTGCTTGGCCCTAGGGAGCATGCTTCGCGAGCATTTCACCATACAATTTCTCATACAAGAAACCGATCCTGCCGTGTATTCGTGGATCACCTCAGAAGGTTTCGGCTATACTGTACTCGAACGGGCCGCGGATGAGACAGCGGACATAACGCAAATCCTGCATGCACTGAAACAGGAAGGCAGAGAAAACGACACAGTAGTCTTGGATGGTTACCATTTTCGAACACTACACCAACAAACACTGAAAGACCATGGCTTTGTGGTTGTCGCAATCGATGACCTTCACGCATGGCCTCATGTAGCGAACGCCATCATCAATCATGCACCAAGCATAATGCCGCAAGCGTATACTGTCGCAGAGGGCACCCGATTGCTTCTTGGGTTGGACTATGTGCTGCTTCGTCCTGAATTTATGGCCGCTTCGCGGATTGAGAGAAGCATTCAAGCACCAACGAGTTTCCTCATAAGCATGGGTGCTGCAGATGAGCACAACTGCTCGTTATTTTTTGCTCGATTGCTTATCAAGAATTACCCAGACGCGGTGGTGCATATCCTTGTTAGTTCGCTCAATCCTCATTATGCTGAATTGACGGCTTTCATCGCAGAACATACCACGCGTGCAGTGATACATCACAACCTTGGCACCGAGCCCCTTGTGGGACTATTGTTGCAAACCGATGTAGTTATTTGTCCGGCGAGCACGATCTCTCTCGAAACATGCGCTGCAGGCTGCACGCTTATCACAGGTTTCACGGCGCCCAACCAGCTGGGCATTCTTTCCGGGCTAGAGCAAACGAGATCTGCTTTTTCAGTCGGTTCATTTCAATCGTTAACGGAAGAGCGCGCCTTAGCGCGCATTGATGCTTGGCTCAAACACCCGCAGGCGCGCCAAGAGCAACTGCACAATCAGCGCCGCCTTATTGATGGTCGGAGCGGATTACGACTCTCATGCGTATTCATGGAGCTTGCACGAAATGTCTCTGTGCGCCATGCAACAATGGCCGACGCTCAACTATACTTTCATTGGGCAAACGATGCCGCAGTGCGTGCCAACTCATTTCAATCTGAAACAATACAGTGGCAGGATCACGCGAGTTGGTTTGAACGAACTCTTGCATCGGCAGACAATATGCTGTTGCTCTACAGCATTGGCTCAGCAGCTGTAGCGCAAATACGCTTAAAGTTGGAGCTCAACAAAGCAATCATAAGTTATTCCGTTGATGTGCGTTTTCGAGGCCAAGGATTAGGCACATGGATACTTGAGCATATTGCATTGCGTGTCGCAGCCGATAAGCCACAACTCAACTGCATAGAAGGGTGGGTTAAAAAAACGAATGCGTCTTCTGTGCGAGCATTTATAGCCAGTGGCTATACGAATGCTGACGAAACCGAAGACTCCATCTTGTTCCGGCGCAAACTAACGGCGCACTAAGCCACGTGTTGACTACCTTAGCACGACTGAATTTTACCCTATGTCATTTCTTGCCTCGTTGCGCCGCCCATACATCATTGCTGAAATGAGCGGCAATCATAATCAATCCCTTGAGCGTGCCCTCGATATAGTAGAATCGGCAGCTCAATCTGGTGCGCATGCGTTGAAATTACAGACCTATACCGCCGACACGATAACCATGCGTGGCGCATACACGATTGAGGATAAAAACTCGTTGTGGGCGGGCAGTGAGTTATACGATCTCTATGAAAAAGCCTATACCCCTTGGGAATGGCATAAGCCCATTTTCGAGCGCGCCAAAGCGCTTGGTATGGATGCCTTTTCTTCGCCTTTTGACGAGTCGGCTGTAGATTTTTTAGAATCGCTCAACGTTCCTCTCTATAAAATAGCCTCATTCGAGAACACCCATCATCCGCTATTGCGAAAGGTCGCACGCACCGGAAAGCCTGTTATCATGAGCACGGGAGTATCTTCATTTGAGGATATAGCTGAAAGCGTTGAGGTGCTGAAAACGGCAGGCTGCAAGGAAATCATTTTGCTCAAATGCACCAGCACCTACCCTGCAACACCTGATAACACAAATCTGCTCACCATACCTCACATGCGCGAACGATGGAACTGTGAAATCGGTTTGTCAGATCATACCATGGGCATCGGAGTAGCACTTGCCGCTGTAGGTTTAGGCGTGCGTATCATCGAGAAGCATTTCACATTGCGGCGTGCCGATGGCGGTGTTGACAGCGCATTCAGCATGGAACCACATGAAATGAAGGCCCTTGTTGATGAGTCCTTTAGTGCTTACCAAGCGCTTGGTCACATTCAAACAGAAGTTCAAGAGGTGGAGGAGAAAAGTTTATTATTCAAACGATCGATCTATGCAGGGCGCGACATAGCAGCTGGTGAAATTTTCGATGAGACCAATCTAAAAATCATACGGCCTTCGCTAGGGTTGGCTCCGAAGCATTGGGAAGCTCTTCAAGGAAAAAAAGCAAAAACAGCATTAGCATCAGGCACACCACTCACCTGGGAGGTAGTAGCCTAAAAACGAACTTGCGTGGGAATCATTATCAAACAAGCCATACGCTCCACCGTTTTCTCTTACCTAGGGGCAGCGTTGGGGTTTCTGACCGTTTGGTTCATGAATCGATTGTGGTTAACGCCGGAGCAAAACGGGTTACTCAATGTGATTATTTCCATTTCACTCATCAGCAGTTCGCTGAGCAACCTTGGCATGGGAAGCGTTGTGTTGCGTATGTTTCCAACCTTTCGTGATCCGGCAACAAAGCACCGCGGATTTCTTTTCTACCCGCTCGCATTTACGGCGCTTGGCTCTTTGCTCTTTCTTCTCATTTACTTTTTGTTTCATGATGAGTACATCGCTCGAAACGCCACACGGTCATCGCTGCTCACCGACAATCTGTACTTTCTATTACCCCTGACGTTCTTTCTCGGAATATTCAATGTGCTCGATGCATTTACACGCGCCTTATTTCTTTCAACTGCAGGCGTGATTATCAAAGAGGTGGCCCTTCGTGTTGTAATACTCATTGCGGCGGCATTGTATCATTGGAACTACATCAGCTTCGAACAGTTTGTGATTTTCTACTTTGGAAGTTTCTGTGCGATGGCATTCGGCATGGCCGCTGTGCTTGTGGTCAACAAAGAATGGCATTGGAAATATCCAAAAGAACGTTTGGCTAAGGAAACCAAAAAAGAAATGCGCGATTTAGCGCTGTTTTCAGTAATTACCGGATTGAGTGGAATGATGATCTCTTCTATTGATAAGGTAATTGTGAACGATCAATTAGGCCTAGCTGCAGCAGGTATTTTCTCTATCGCTACCTATTTCGGAAGCATGATACAGATACCCGCGCGCTCCATCATTCGCATCACCACCTCTGTTATTTCAGAATCGTGGAAAAACAATGACCTCGAAAACATCCGCAACGTATACAAGCAATCTTGCCTCAATCAGCTTATTGTTGGACTCGTATTGCTGCTTGCCTTATGGGTAAATATCGACAGTGTTCTTGCCCTGATGCCGGTAGAATATGCATCGGCAAAATATGTCATCCTCTTTATGGGTTTAGGGTACCTGGTAGACCTGGCCACTGGTTCCAACGGGGCAATTATTGGCACTTCCGACTATTACAGATACGACACGCTGTTCATGGTGCTTCTTGTGGTGTTCACCTTCTTAACCAATCTTTGGCTAATCCCTATTTACGGCATTGTAGGCGCAGGCATTGCATCCTGTCTTACCTATGTTCTCTTCAACCTGCTGCGTTTGCTCTTCATTCGTATCAAGTTCAACATGCAACCGTATTCTCCGGTATTCCTGGGTGTATTGGCTATAGGCTTCGCAGCGTGGATTATAGGCGCCAACATTCCTCTCACGGGCATGCATTACCTCGATATATTTCTGCGTGGCAGCGCAGTGTGCATTACCTACATGTCGCTCATTCTTTTCTTCCGTGTAAGCCCCGAAATAAACGGCATCCTTACTCAATTGATAAATAGCCGGAACAAGCAAAGCAATTAGTCCCTTTGCTATTGTTCGCGGAAACAATACTCACAGTATTTAGCATTGATGGTGTGATTGAATTCATCCAACTCAAACAATCCCTGAACCCAGCGAGCAAAGTCTTTTTCGACGGCATCAATCGTATCGTGATTGATATCGAAATCTACAAAGTCCTGGGCCTCAACATATGAACCACCCTTCTCTTTCATGGAATAAAAAAGCGCACGTGGGGTAGGCTTTTCTTTGTCGCGCGTGAGCATAATGTAGACCATTAACTGCAACAATTTCGCAAATTCAGTGCGTGTAAACAAGGAGCTAAAATCCATTTCCTTAATCTTTCCTGCAACCTTCACGCCTCCTGTTTTGTAGTCGATGATGTTCAATATACCATTTATCTCATCGGCTCTATCTAGCTTCCCTTTCAACGTGAATACTACCGGACTTCCATTCACATCGACCTCAATAATTCGAGTAAATGATTCTTCCACCCACATCAACTTTCGCGAAGCCATTTTGCCGCCTCTGACTGCCGCTACCTCCGTGTCGATGTATTTGCTGAGCATCTCTATAGCAATTTGAATCGAGAGAAAGTCTTCCCCTGTCTGCACGCCGCGCCTGCTATACAACTCGCCAACAACATGATTTACCTTTTCCCCAAGTTCAGATTTCAGACGCAACAAATCGTCAACAGCTGGGTAAGAATTGGCAAAAGGGCGATAAAAATCTTCAAGTACTTTGTGTACGATTTCACCAAACTTACCCGCCGACATATTCTCCTCTACCTCTAGCTCTTCACCGAGGTTAGCGACATACCTATAATAAAAATCCAACGGACAGGCTATCAACTTATTGATTGCTGTTGGCGAAAGTCCTCGCTCTAAAATGACTTTGAGCCGATCTCGAATAAAATCATTCATCGGCACACCTTGCCGGAATCTGAGCATATCAACCGTACCTATTGTTTCGATTCGATGCTTATTCCGCGGGTTGCGTTTCTCCAATTCCTCCACCAGTTGAATGATGTATCTGCTGCGCTCCGTCAACTTCGAATCGCCCCCAACGGTAGAGTAGAAAAAAAACACATCCTTTGCCTCGTGCAGAAGACGGTGATAGGTATAGGAGTGGATCGCATCTGCATCTTCCGGCATCGGGAGTTTGTAGTGAGATCTTAAGTCGAATGGTATAAACGACTGTTCAAATCGTTCACCCGGGAAGAACTCCTCGTTTGCACCTAGGAAGAGAACCTTATCAAAATCCAATGCGCGGGTTTCCGATAGACTGAGTAACTGCAATCCTTGAATTGGCTCACCTTGGTAATGCATCTTCATGCGGCCAATTACCAGTTGATAGAGTTTAAGCATGACTTGATCGCTGTTCATGTAGTCATGTCTATCGGTCAACTCAGCTAGCTCAGAAAATACCTCCAATAATTTAAATCGAGCCACTTTCATGAAATCATCTGAAGGTTCTAGATCTTGAAGAAAATCGAGTATTCGTTTAATCACCCTGCGCGAATCGGCATCAGCAGTAAAACATGAAAGCCAAGGCTCGAGCTGCGGGTGTTCATCCGACCACCTCAACAGATACTCGGGGGTAACTTGCGCAATATTGTGCTCAGTAATTTCATCTAGCAACGTGTGGCATGCCTGTGAGGCATAACCCAATGACTTTACGATATGCAGCAATTGTGTAAATGGTTTGTAATAGATCTTACCATTCTTCAATTGCAAACTCCTCATCACAAATATCTCTTCGAGCATGCGCGACAATTGCGTTTGCTGCAGAGGTTTCGCAATGGCCAAATTCACATCTACCTTAACATCGGTAAGTGCAGAAAGAAGGGGCTCCAAGGCACCTTCGTCATTTATTACCACACATGTATTCTCGAGCTCTTCCACGGTAAAACCCGCCATTACCTCAGCCGCTCTCATGACTTGTGAAATGGTTGTTCCACATTCAACGATTGTTTTGTTCATGGTGCTCGTGCCAATACGATCACCAATATGATCGCTGGTAATACCTACACCATGCTTTCGTGCATAGGTACCTGCCTCGTGTTCGTTATCGTCGAAATAATACGCATCTAAATCCCAAACCATCTGCACTTCCGCGCATTCTGAGGCATGCTGTATGAGCTTGCGTTCTGCGGCCGAATAACTTCCAATACCCACAAAATAAAATCGTCCTACCAATTCATCTTTAGGCAAAGATTCTGGATGCTCCGCAAGAAAACGCACGGCACGAGCATACGTCCAACAATGCTGCTCATCTTGCCAGGCAACAAATGCATGATATAAGTCGCCGAGCCTCATCCAAAAGTTCAAAAACTCTTCTTGTGTTATCGAAAGCGGAAGTTTATCGAAGCTCCAACCCTCAACGTCCCATTGCTCTATTTCACGAATATTTCGAAGATCGGAATAGACACGCTTTCCAGAGGCTAGTGCAGCATCGACATCATTAAAGTCGCGAAGGGCGACGCCTGCCCAACCGAGAAACTCCCCGAAATCATCACCTCCTCCTGCAACCGTTCTGTACTGGTCATACATGGCAACGAACATTTCAATTTCGCCTCCAATTCGCCCTGGCGATAATGCCCTTACCCAATCAGGTAAAATGATACAACGCGGCGCCCAAAATGCACCGCCCTTCAATTCATGCAAATGACGCATCAGAAATAAGCGAGCTCTTCGCGTTGGAAGAACCACAGTTACCTGCTCCAAACCCGATGGGAATTCAGCAATTAAACGTTCAGCAAATCGCCGAAGAAAATAAGTAGACATTTAGAGGAACAGTTTTAAAATGGATTCATCAAATTTGGGGCATGAGCATCTCATATCCGCAGTTCAGGAAAAATACATCAGGAAAAAGTTATTACCAAATAACATCACCCAACGAATTTATCGAATGGCAGCGTGTTGGCACGAAGAACATTCAGCATGCAGTAGTAGCAACCATACTACCAGAAAAGCTTCTCATTGCGGATTTACTTGCCTGTGCAGACCATCATTATATCGCTATCGATGAGGCTGAATTTACCCAAGCGATTTCTTAGATACTCGCTAGCAGGTATGGAAAACTTGAGTAATAACTAGATTCTGCCACAGGGAAAGTCATTTCAAGAATCTTCACATTTGAGGCATGATTACGGAATTTGAATCACTCAGGCCCTACAACACATTTGGCGTTAGCGCACAGTCACGCTATTTCGCGGCCTTCCAGTCGGCCGATCAATTGCGCGAACTGCTTGAAGATAACATAGTGCGCCAAAACCAACGACTCATTCTTGGTGGTGGAAGCAACATGCTTTTTGTGCGCAACTTTGAAGGCATCGTGCTCAAAAATGAACTGAAAGGAATTGAAAAAATACATGAGGACGAGCATCACTACTTTGTCAAAAGTGCTGCCGGTGAAGTGTGGCATGATCTAGTGATGCATTGCATCGAAGCGAACTACGCGGGGTTGGAAAACTTGGCCCTCATACCCGGTTGCGTTGGGGCAAGCCCGATGCAAAATATCGGAGCATACGGCGTTGAAATTAAAGATTCATTTCATGAACTCGAAGCCATGCATATCGAAGACGGCACGGTGCGAACCTTTGGGTTATCGGAGTGCGAATTTGGTTACCGAGAAAGCGTTTTCAAACGAGAGCAAAAAGGTAAGTGGGTTATCCTATCGGTAACCTTTCGCCTCAATAAAAGAGCGGTATTACAAACGTCTTACGGAGCCATTGAAGAAGAGTTAGACCGATTGCATTTAGACAATGTGACCATCAAAGATGTTGCGCAAGCGGTGATCAACATTCGCTCTTCTAAACTACCTGATCCAAAACTCATTGGCAATGCAGGCAGCTTCTTTAAAAACCCTGTTGTAACCTCTGAAACCTACAAATCAATACAATCACACCACAACAACGCGCCAAGCTTTCCCATTGATGAGCACCACGTGAAAATACCCGCAGGCTGGTTAATTGAGCGTGCAGGCTGGAAGGGTAAAAACCTTGGGAATTTCGGTGTGCATGACAAGCAAGCGTTGGTGCTTGTAAACTATGGCGGTGCAACGGGTCAACAGATATATGACCTAAGCACGTCAATCATTCAAGACGTCAAGAGCAAATTTGGAGTTGAACTAGAACGCGAGGTCAACATTATCGCTTAGTTCTAGAATTTCGCGCAGGGCATGATGCGAATCTTCTTCGCACGTTGGTTGTGTTTGTTGGCCCATTGGTAAACCAAAGACACTTCATGCGTGCCCGCTGAGCTAGCGATACCGAGCGTCGAAACTGTGATGTCGTAACTGTAACCAACCTTGTAGTTTCCGGCTTGAAAACCCAACACGAAAGCCAATGCATCGTGGTTAAAATAGCCGTATGAATTACTCTTCATCGGCAATCCACGATACCATAACCCTAAAATCATGGGAGAGAACTCATAGTAGAAACCAAGATCTAACTGGTCGAATTGTTGTTGAGCAAGGTAATTAGCCGCGACCACCATGTAGTGGTCCAACTTGCGAAGAGAATTGCCTTTCAAACGTATTCTGTAGCCGCCGTGCACCGATAGTTTTCGTGCCAAAGGAGATTTCTGCGTGTCGTAGAGGGATACATCCGGAGTGTTGTTGTGAAATGCGGAGACACCCAACCACAGCTTTGGACTGTAGAGAAGCATGCCTGCGCCCATATCGTAATAATTTACAGGACGCACTGTTCCGGCTTCCAACGAGGCCACATTGCCTTCACGCACCATCTGATCGTAAAACGTGAGCTTTTCAAAGTCAATTGATTTTTGTCCGTAGCCTAGTTGAAGAGAAGGCCTGAAAAACAAATTGCGCTTGATTCGTGCCTCATAAGCATATTGAACTGCCACTGTAGTTGAGCGCAAAGCCCCCGAACCGGCCTGATCATAACTGACCAACATTCCAATGCCACTGTTCAAGTTGGGCACGAATTGATCGAAGGTAATGTTGCCCGAGTTGAACCCTCCCGGTATCGCAGACCATTGATTGCGATACTGCATGCTCACGCGGCTTTGTATAGACGCTCCAGCGAAGGAAGGACTAACTGCTGTGGGTACTGCATAGAACTGTGTGAATTGCTGGTCTTGAGCAAAGCCCGCTGTGGTCAAAAGCCACAATAGCGCTATGTACAAGATGCGATTCTTCATTACAACTCCAATTTGATTTTATTATCGTTGGTTGTTGTACGCTCATTTTACTATTACGGTTACATCTCCGGCCTTTTCATATAGCTGACCATTCACAAAGCGAGCTTCTACCTTCCACACATACACATCTTGCTTTACCAGCTTACCGCGGTAATAGCCATCCCAGCCCTTGGCGATATCGGTACTTTCGTACAACAACTCGCCCCACTTATTGAAAATCTGCAACTTGTACTCCTCAACGCCCTTGTGCATTGGGAAAAACACATCGTTGTCTAGGCTATGTATATTGTAAAATCCTCCATTGCTCTCCACCGTGTTGGGTGAAAACGCATTGGGAAATTCAATCTCTCCTATGCTATTTGCGTGCACCAAGCCCGGAAGCGTGAGTGTGTCGGAACAGCCGTTTTCATTAATTGCAACCAACGTCAAATCATAGTCCCCTTCTTCTTGGTAGTAGTGCAATGGATTCTCTTCTGTAGAAGTTTCATCATCGCCAAATTCCCAAACGTATGAAGATGCGTTAGCGGATAGATTCAAACAATATACAGGCTCGCCTGGCACGCTCACGTTGTTTGGCGTAACCGCAAATGATGCAACGGCATTGGCATACACGTAAATAATCTGCTCTTGAGTCATTGCATCAGTGCTGCCATCCGGACCGGCTACAGTAAGTGTTACAGAATAAATACCTGGTTGGTAGTAGGTGTAGATTGGACTGGAAGCAGTCGATTGATTACCGTCGCCAAAAGCCCAAGTAGAAACTACAGCATTCACGCTCATGTTTGTAAACTGCACTGTTAAAGGGGCGCACCCTTGGGCAGGGCCTTGGAAGTTGGCCACCGGCGCCGGTGGCAAAATCTCAATGGTACGCATCGTTGTATCGCTGCAAGAACCATTACTGACTACCAATTGAATGGTGTATTCACCCCACTGATTGTAAGTGTAGTTACCCGGGTTATAATCATACAGGAATGAACCGTCATTCATATTCCATGTAGCGTTAAGATTACCTCCCACAGTTGTGTTCGTTATGCCCACCGATGCGCTAGGCCAGAGCTGTGTTTGCGGAGTAACCTCGAAACCAGCGATAGGCTCTGCAAACACGGTTACTGTGCGATTGATCGTGTCTGAGCAGCCGTAATTATCAAAAAGAACAAGCGCAACGGTGTAGGTAGTATCGTTGGTTCCCCAATTAAAAAAGGTATGCTGAGGCTCGTACGTATTCGAGATATCACCATCGCCGAAATTCCAAGTTACGCTGCTTCCACCCTCACTAATATTATCGAAATAGACCTCCAACGGCGCGCATCCTTGCTGGATTGCGTTGAAGTCTGCGGTTATCTCTGGCGCAACATCGATTGTAAGTTGATCACTGCTCATACATCCATATTCAGTGAATGCTTGGAGAGTGATATAAAATGTAAATACCTCATTAGTAATATTGATGTATTGCTGCTCATGGTATAACTCTTCTGTCGTTGAGGTTTGTCCAGTGCCGTACATCCAAATAAAGTTATCGGCTCCAATAGTACCATTGTACAACACAGCCGTTGCTGGGTAGCATCCCATAACAGTATCAATTTGAGCAATGGCTTGCGGAGTGTGCATTACGTGTATGGTCTGGCTCACAGTGTCGGAGCAACCATACACATTGGTAGCAATCAATTGTGCCTCCACTAACTGATCAGCATCAAATGGTGCATTGAATACCATAGCCGGAGAAGTGGCTGAAGAAACCTGACCATCGCCAAAGTTCCACAGATATGAAACAGCACCCACACTTTGGTTAATGAATGGTGCGTTATGAGGCGAACAGCCCATAGTATCCGTCGTAAACAAAGCAACAACGTCAGGGTAGATCGTGTAGCTCGCAGAAGCCTGGGCAACGCATCCATCGGCTGATGTAGCAACAAGCAAAACAGTATAGGAATTTGTTTGGAAAGGAGCATTCGAGTAATCGTGCGTATGCGTCGACATGAGCGTATTGGATGAAGTGCCATCCCCATAATTCCACACATAGGATGCCGCTCCCTGGGTGTTATTGTAAATCGTTAACGGACCTGGTTCGCAAGCGTTGTTTTCACCCAAAAGGAACGACACATTAGGCACAGGATAAACCGTAAGAGGCGCATTGAATTCCGCTGAACAACCGTATGCAGAGGTTACAAGCAACGACACATCAAACACTTGAGCGGTATCACTAACATTTGCAAAGTATACCATCGGATTCACCATGATAGACTGCACACCATTTGAAAAATCCCACTGGTACGTTGCACCATTTTCACTCGTATTTATAAACCCGATACTCACCGGAGAACAATGATTACCGGGACTCTCGAAGGAAGCCTCTGCGGCCGGGTAAACTTGAATTACAATATTGGTCTGAGCAGAACAACCCTCAGCGGTTGAAGCGACCATGACCACATTGAACTCCTGCGCCTCGGTTCCATTGTTGGTGAATGTATGTGCATGCTGCGTCGCAGATGCAGCTGAAGACGTAGCATCGCCATAGTGCCACACGTAACTATCGGCAAAAGAAGTTTCATTGACAAACGTCACCGAAAGTGGTGAACAACCTGCATTTACGCTAGCCAACACATTCAAATCCGGTGTTGCAAAAATGGTCACTTGCTGAAAAGCGGTGTCTGTGCATCCATAAACATTCGCAGCTAAAAGTGAAATGTCGAACACTTCAGTTTCTCCAGTCGTATTCGCATAATTTGTGGTTGGGCTCGTCATGATAGACATCAAACCATTCCCGAAAGACCATTGATAGGAAACAGCATTTACGCTCGTATTCACCAATTCCACTTGCGCTGGCGCGCAAGATTCACCGGGGCTCATAAAACCAGCCGTAACCGCCGGATAGATTGTAATCTCGACGGTTGAAGAAGAATTACATCCCTCATCAGA
>CAMBPD010000043.1 GCA_945869405.1 Chryseobacterium gleum
GCGTTACTGTGACCATCATTTCTTCTGTGTCGTCGACAATTAGCGAACCTGTGAGCTGACTAACCTGCGGCGCTCCGGCCTTGAGAACAGGATTGCCTTCTTCAAAATGAACATCGGTGTAAATGCCATCGTGTGTTACCGTGTAATTCTCAACGGTACAATTCAATCGGACTTGACTTCCTTCCTGGCTTACAACTTCCAGGTTGGTTTGTGACCATGCTGCATTAGCAAAGAGTGCAACGCAAAGCAAAGAGTAAAATGATTTCATTCGGTTTATGGTTGATTAATCAATGAGGTTTCACAATTCGAAAACTATTGCCCGTTGGGGCTTTCAGGATATATATGCCGGCCGGCAAGTCGAACAAAGGAATACGATAAGTACTCGCATTCATGCGCGACGTGGCAACACACTTTCCTGATATGTCATACAGATAAAGGTCACCCAACATTGGGCCTGTGTAAACAATTTCGTTCGCTTGAGTATGGATCGATTCGAACTCTTCACGTTGCGGATCGACGCTGAGCAGTGTTGTGTTCAGGAAAAAATAAGCGTCGGTATAGTTCAAAGGCTCGCCCGTTGGATAAATCAAAAAATGAAGTATGCCCGAACCGGGAGTTAAAAACGGATTGACAATCATGCGAAGATTACCCTGCGCGCCTGAAGCAACCCCATTCATGTCGCCATAGTTGGGTAGCCCCGTGTAGCAATGCTGATAGTCGCACGCTTGGATGTCCCACTCTTCGGGACATGTGTTTTCCACTAAACGCCAGGTTATATATGCGCTATCCTGAAGGTCATGTCCGATATACATGTAATGCTCCGTGTACATATCCATTTCGAGCGTGCCATAATACTCCGCTCCCGGCACGAATGAATAATTTTGAGCTGCTCCGGAGAGGCTCCATGCCATGGCAAAAAAGGAAATAACTATTGACTTTAGCATACGCCAAAGTAATACAATTAAGCGGATACAAACCCTATGATTTTTAGACAATGCAGAGCTAGTAACTATTGACCCAAACTGAACACCTCTCCCACTCGAACGCCCTTTTCCGTGTCGACAAGAGTGGAGCATTCATGAATAGGGTCATGCTCATACACCAACACAAACTGCTCATCGACGGCCCTACGCAGGAAACGCGCCTTTTCATCCATGGTGATGAGCGGACGCGTGTCGTATCCCATCACGTAAGGCAACGGAATATGGCCAACAGACGGCAGCAAATCGGCGGTGAAACAGTACTTGCGTCCGTTCCATTCGATAAGTGGCAGCATCATACTGTCGGTGTGGCCGTCGACGAAAATCACTTCAAATCCCAGTGGAGTCATGCAGCAATCCGCTGTTCGCTCGATGAATTTCAACTGTCCGCTTTCCTGAATGGGTAGGATGTTTTCAGATAGAAAACTTGCCTTTTCACGCAAGTTTGGTTTTGTAGCCCATTCCCAGTGACGCTCGTTCGTCCAGTACTGCGCGTTGGGAAATGCCGCGCGAAATTTCCCACTAGACTTGTCTATTTCTATTGCGCCACCACAATGATCGAAGTGCAGATGCGTGAGAAAAACATCTGTAATGTCGTTGCGATGAAAGCCGAGGCGTTCCAACGATATATCGAGCGAATCATCACCGTGCATGAAATAGTGCGAAAAGAATTTCTCGCTCTGTTTGTTCCCAATACCGGTATCAATCAACGTGAGTCGCTTTCCATCTTCCACCAACAGGCAGCGCATGGCCATATCGATGAGGTTGTTGCTATCGGCAGGATTTGTTTTCTGCCAAATACCCTTGGGCACCACGCCAAACATGGCTCCCCCGTCGAGCTTGAAATGACCGGTTTCGATGGAGTGAAGTTTCATGCGACGAAGATATACATTAGGTGATAGGTGATAGGTAATAGGTAATAGGTGAACCTACTCCCAAAAACCTATTACCTATCACCTATCACCTACTTTCTATCACTTATCCCCTTCATATTCCACCGTTACAATCACCTCATTGCGTCTAAACAAGAACTGATATGGCGCACTGTAGCCGAGGAAGCGAAAGTGGCCGCTGTACTTGATGCCTTTCTCCTGAAGCGCCTGCTCCAAGCGGGCGGCATACTTCTGAATGTCTTTGTCGGAGGCATAACCGCCAAATTGAATGATTGCAACGTATTCGGGTTTGGTCGTCGATATGCGCACAGAAGGATCGTTGGGTTTGGGTAAATTCTCCGGCGTCATGCCCTCAGGCATTACAAAACTCATGGTCGAACCTGTTTCAATCAGGTCCATATGAACAGGTGCTGTCATGGCGATGGACATGCCTTCCTGATTTCCACCGAAAATGTAACCCGCCAATTTCCTGAACCCTGGTGAGGCCAATTCTTTGTAGGTGGATGCCGTCGTCATCACTGTTGCCATTGTGGCAGAAGGATAAAAGCGAATTTCAAAGTCCTTCTCCTTCTTAACAACTGTGTAGGGTTGCTTTTCTGTTTTGTTGGAAGCCATAAGCGTGAAGAGTTGGGTTATAGTAGGTATGAGTATTACCAGCAATACTACCAAGAGGATTTTCTTTTTCATAATTCTTACCGATAACGATGCAAAAAAACGGGAAGCTGTTTTGAATAGCTCTAATGCGAAGCATTTAAACAACTCAAGAATATCATTGTTCCACTCAGATTACAAATAACGTTTCCCACTGCGGATAATGTCGTTTTATTTATATTGCATACCTAATCAAAACCAAATCAAATGAAAAAATCATTACTCTTTCTTTCTGTTCTCGGCATGGGCCTGGGCGTTTCAGCGCAAAACGTGATCTTTGAAGACAACTTTGACTCTTATGCAGCCGATTTGGGTGTTGCAGAGCAAAGCCTTGTTTGGGATACTTGGGACGGATCAGCCGGAGCTGACGGCGCTGTATCTAATGCATTTGCGTTCAGCGGTGCAAACAGTGCAAAAATTGAAGGCATGGCTACCGACCTCGTTTTGCCTATGGGGCCATACTCTGCAGGCAAGTACGATTTGAAATTCAAAATGCTGCTAACCGATGCAGGCGGATACTTCAATCTTTTACATCAGTGGAGCGCTACTTCAACTACCTACCAGTGGGCATGTGATGTGTTCTTCGCCACTGATGGCACTGTAACGTGGGTAACAGGCGGTGCGCCCGGTGGTGACTCTTCGGTTGCTCTTAACGAATGGGTCGATGTGCAAATAACTGCCGACTTGGATAGTGACATGGGCTATATCTACATCAATGGAGTTGTAGTAAACAGCTGGCAGTGGTCGCTAAATAACGCGAATGGCGCAGCAGGTCAGAATATACTCGCTGCAGCAGACTTCTTCGGCACCAACGATGCCGGTGGTGAAGGTCTTTACTACATCGACGATGTTCAGTTGATTGAAAGCACTGGTGTTTACACAAAAGAAGTAAACGCTGCGAATATTGGCATGTGGCCTAACCCCGCAAACAACGTATTGACTATTGCGTTGCCCTCTTCATCACAATCTGCCAACGTGCAAATTTTCGATGCGCAAGGACGTGTGGTTGCAAACACATTGGTAACCGCTAGCACGCAAAACATTGATGTAACTGCTTTCGAAGCGGGACTATACACTGTGCGTGTAGTGTGCGGTGAGAAGGTGTATGCGCAGAAAGTGGTTGTTGAGTAAATGGTGAAATAGTGAAAGGGTGAAAGGGTGAAAGGGTGAAACCTGTCATTCACTAATCAAAAGTCATTGATACTTCAAAAGGCCATCCCGTAGGGGTGGCTTTTTTCATTCTGGGGGTCTTCCCTGCTATTAGGAAACACAGACTTGTAAAGGTTGCAGAAGGCTTCCGGAAATCGGTTGTATCTGAAAGGTAAAACTATCACCCGCGCTTCATATTCTGCGCAAGCAGATAAATCACCGCCATTCGCACCGCCACGCCATTCTCTACTTGGTCGAGGATGATGCTCTGATCGCTGTCGGCTACATCGCTTGTGATTTCAACTCCCCTGTTGATGGGGCCTGGGTGCATGACGACAATCTTCTTCGACAAGCTGTCGAGTAATGCTTTATCAAGACCGTATTGCATGCTGTATTCTCGAAGCGAGGGAAAATAAGCTACGCCTGCATCTTGCCGCTCGATCTGAATGCGCAGCATATTGGCCACATCGCACCACTCGAGCGCCTTGCGCAGGTTGTGCTCTACTTTCACGCCGAGACTCTCGATGTGTTTTGGAATGAGTGTCGTTGGACCGCAGACCATTACCTCAGCTCCAAGTTTCTTCAGGCAGTAGATATTCGAAAGGGCCACACGCGAATGGGTTATGTCGCCTACAATCACTACCTTTTTACCAGCCACACTGCCCAACTTTTCGCGAATGGAATAGGCGTCGAGCAAGGCCTGTGTTGGGTGCTCGTGCGTGCCGTCACCGGCGTTCACAATGGCCGCATTCACATGCTTGCTCAGAAACATGGCAGCGCCTGGAGAAGCATGACGCATCACCACCATGTCAACCTTCATCGCCAAAATGTTATTGACGGTATCAACCAGCGTTTCGCCCTTCTTGACAGAAGAGCTGCTCGCTGCAAAATTGACCACATCGGCGCTCAGACGCTTTTCCGCCAATTCAAAGCTGAGTCGCGTGCGGGTAGAGTTCTCAAAGAAAATGTTGGCTACGGTTATATCGCGAAGCGAAGGAACTTTTTTGATGGGCCGTGACAATACCTCTTTGAATTCGTCGGCCTGAGAAAAGATAAGCTCAATGTCGGCCTTCGTCAAGTCTTTGATGCCCAACAAATGCTTTACGCTCAACTTGTTTTTCTCGTCCGTCTTGATCATGGTTTCTCGGTTAGCAATATCACTTTGTCTTCGCCGCTATCACCCTTCCACATCACCCTCACCTGCTGGTTATCGTAACTATCGACGCTCTTGCCTATGTATTTGGGCTCAATGGGCAGTTCGCGTGTGAAGCGACGCTCCACCAGCACCAGCAACTCCACCGCTTCAGGACGACCGTATTCCATGATGCCTTCCAGACCGGCGCGAATGGTACGTCCGGTGTATAGCACATCATCAATGAAAATTACGTGCTTGCCTTCCAGCGAAAATGGGATATCTGTCTTACGAGCAATGAGCGGTTTATCGTGGATGCGAAAATCGTCGCGGTAAAACGTTGGGTCGACAACGCCATAGGGAATCTTCACCTTCGGCTGCATCAACTGCAACTGTTCCACAATGCGCTCAGCCAACAGCACACCTCGTGGCTGCATGCCAATGATAACCGCATTACTAAAGTCGTTGTGATTTTCGATTAACTGACAAGACAGCCTGGTAATTATCAGGTGCAGAAGCTTACTGTCGATCAGGGTGAGTTGCCGCATGACGGGCGCGAAGATAGGCAAAAAGTGGGGACTGGGGACCAGGGACTGGGGAGTGGGGACTGAGTGACGGTGCCTGAAATACGTTGACCGTTTTGAAAGTGGAAATTAACTTTTAAAACGCAATAGGATTTTGAATTAACGCCTACCGAGCGCCAAGGTAACTCAATTTAGTCTCAAATTCTACGGGTGTTAACATGCGTAACGCCTTATGTGGCTTTACATGGTTATAAAGTGATACAGCACTGTCAACGGATTTAACCGGTTGCTCGAAGGTTCGGATTGCCTAAGAAAAAACGGTCAACGTTATTTAGGCATCGTCATCGTCACCTAACACCTAGTACCTATCACCTATTACCTAATACCTCCTACTCCACCATATACACATTCGCAACAATCTGCATCCACTCGCCATCGCGCTTGGCACGCACCACACGCGCAAAAAACAACTTGCCGGCATCCATCAACCGAGAGCAAACCAAATTCAGATTGGCGGGCACATAGCCCACACGCACTTCATCGATGTACAATGCAATAGCATGCTCATCGTATGTGTTATTGGGTTCACGCTTCATCGTGAGCACCTGCTCAGGTACAATGCGTCCCTCAACTTCCGAAAGACGCTCTGCGTAATAGGTGCCAGCTGCTTGTATCTCGAGCAGAAAAATTTCCTGTGTGAAAGGAGTGACACCGGTTCGGCCCTTGCTCAGCAGGGCCAGAAGACCGGGAGTGATAGGAATAATCGAATTATTCATGTACGATAATGTCCAAGATGGTCTGTTGCTTTACGATCTCCTCTTCTTGCGCCTGAATGAAAGAACGAATTTCATCCTGCTTCTCTGCAAGCGTTCCTTCATCGGCTAGCAGTGCGCGCATCGTGAATGGAAAGGCCCCTTCCAACTGAGCCGTTTTCTCCTTCAATCCAGCGATGCTCTTCTCCAAGTGTTCAATGCGCTGCTTCTTCTCATCGGTTGCATGTGAGGTAAAGTCTGAACTTTCACGCATGTCGAGATAGAGCAATATGCGCTGCAACTCATCGAGCTGCTGCAAATCGTAGGCTGCCTTCACCTTGATGAATAGATCTGCCTCTTTGGTTGTTTGCTGCGGATTCAAATCGGGATGCAATCGGCGACACAAAACGTAAAAGACTTCCTTCAACTTCTTCGCTTCTTCTTCCGAAAGCAAACTACTGAGCATTTTGGAAGCCGTATCAAGCTGACTGCTTCGTTCTGCAATTTCACGATAGTATCCTTCCAACTTTTGGTGAATCTCCCTGTCAATGCGCTGCAGGTCGGGCTTTTCATTGCGATTAAGTGCCGCGTGAATCATCGCAATCTTCATCTTCAACCGCGAAACCTCAGTTTGCTTCTCGAGCAAAACAAGCTGTAAACGGCCTAGTTCCTCCAAGTATAAAGCAGTCAAAATGGGTGACTCATCCTCTACCATGTATTTGTGTCGAGTGAACGATTCCAGAAAGTGCTTATGCAACTCCTCCAACCGTGCGTTGAGGGTTGCGTTTTCAGGGGTGATGGTAAGATTCATTGTGAACACTAATGTAAACAACACTTGTTTCATTTACTAATGTCAACGCTTGACAATCAAAAAATGTCGCAATGATTTCCAACAAACTGATTCATAGCGCATTTTTTTCGAATGCAAAGAGAGAGTTGACGCTCCTCCTTTTCATTCATAAAAGAAAAGGGCCGCAACAACTTGCAGCCCTCATTCCTTAGTACTCAGTAATCAGTACCCAATTACATCTTCACGTTATCCTTCAGGATATATCCTTCCTTTCCACCCATCAACTTGATCTTCACGAAATCGCCGTTGTCACCGAGCAATTCGAATTCAGTATCACCGGGAACCTTGCTCACAACTGAAGCTCCTTTCTCCGGACCGGTAAGTACATCATAACGATCCGATTTTCCTCCACGTGTTTTCACCGACTTAGCTGACGCCGAATGAGCGTTTCCTGACAACTCGATTACCGGAAGGGTGATTCCTATAGACGCCAATACAGCCATCTCATCGAGCTTCTTTTGACCAAAAGCGAGCTCTTTTCCGTACTCCTCACGATCGATTTCTGCTGCCTGTTTGTAATACTCAACAGCCTTTGGAAAATTACCGTAGGTGAGATAGATATGAGCGATATTGCACAAACCTTCAGCGCAGTATGGATCTGCCTCCACGATGCCCTTGTATAGGGTGAATGCTCCTTCGTAATCCTTTTGATCCTCGATCAATTCCATCGCCTTCTTGCCCTTGATAGCGTGATCTTTTACTTTGATTTTTCGATAGTCAGGCTTTATTTGTTCGAATATCGGGCATACATAGTCAGCTGCCATCTTCACCAACGCATCGAATGCCTGATCAACCAGAATATTTGTTGCCGTCATCGTTGTCCAATTGCCCGACTTTGGATCGTATGTAGAAGCCGACTCCTTGGTGATGTCCTTCGAGAAGATGGCCAAAACTTGACCTGTATTCACAGAAATGATCTTCATAGAAATGGTAGCGCGAATTTTGCGTACACGACGAGCAGAATTAGACTCCATATTCTCATTCCAATTGGTACTTCCTGAAATGATTGCATCGATACCCAGGATTTTACCTACCTGTGCCGCCTGACTATCGTCAATTACTCCTGACATGCTAAGTGTCTGCTCTTTCAGGATTCGCTCCATCTCTGTGCGCTCAACGAAAGAGAAAATGGACGTCTTCACACCCTTTTGAAAGGTCTCACCATCTTCCACCTTGAACAATCCAACGCTCACTTTGTCGACACCGCGCTGATCCGTCATCCATGCTTGAATGAGTTGGTCTGTGGTTTTTTTACCGCGTCCGTCATAACGATCGTAGTAGTAATTGTTGTTCTCTTCCCCAAAGTCCAACACAGCCACACGATTTACACCCTCTAATGGTTTTTCGGGGGCCTTTATCAAAAAATAGGGCTTTTGACCTTGTGAGATAGTTGCTAAGAGAACGAAGCAGCTTGCTAAAAATAATTTCATGGATAAATTCTTAATGATTTGTAGCTGCAAAAATAGCTTGGATATTCCCAAATCCCCAACCACGCTGAGCACGAATTGCATTCCAAGCCACCAGTTGAAATCCATCCTAACTTAGCCGCAAACACTTTGCTCCATGCAACTCGATGAAATCATAGAATTCCAAGCGTCTCCTCAAATGATTTCCAAGATTTTGAAAATAAGCATCCCGAAAACATTCACAGAGGGCGTAATTCCTCAAGAAAACGCCCATATTCGATCCATACCTATTGTCACCTCCGGAAGCATTCGCATGATGCGCATTCCTCTATACGGCACTCTTCCTCACAGAGACCGTCACAGGCACGTTGGGCATTGTACCGATGACACTCACCGTTGTATTCGCTCTCACAAGCGTAGTTCGGTTTTTCCCGCTGTATACACCTTTCGGAATCAGCACATGCTCTACCAAAAAATAAGATATGGCGCAAACATTTAATGAGATCATCCAAAGTGATGTTCCAACGCTTGTAGATTTTTTTGCCGAATGGTGCGGCCCGTGCAAGACAATGGCGCCTATTCTGGACGACTTGAAAGCTGATTTGGGTGAGTCTGCAAAAGTGATAAAAATCGATGTCGACAAAAACCAACAAGCTGCCAGTGCATTTCAAATACGCGGCGTGCCCACCCTTCTGTTGTTCAAGCAAGGAAAAGTAGTATGGCGACAATCAGGGGTAGTTCCCGCCTATGAACTAAAGAAGATTATTGATCGATACCGGTAAAGACATCAGGCTATACGCACCCTGGGGTCAATCCAACCGTAAAGCAAATCGACCACAATATTGATGAGTACAAAAGCAGTGGAGATTACGATTACTCCTCCCATTACCACAGGCATATCTTGATTTTCAATGGCAGTAAACATCTGCTGACCGAGCCCTTTCCAACCAAAGACGAACTCAACAAATATGGCACCTGCCAGTAGCGATGCAAACCATCCGCTCACTGCGGTAATTACCGGATTCAGTGCATTGCGCAAGGCATGTCGGTATATCACCTCCCATTGAGATAATCCCTTAGCTCTCGCCGTACGGATGTAATCTTGTGCCAACACCTCTAACAGTGAACTTCTGGTGAGTTGCACTATCACACTCAATGGACGAATCATGAGTGTAATTACAGGCAGAATCAAGTTTTTCACATCTAAAAATTCACCTTGCCAAACGTCTACACTATAGAGACTTCCCGTCATATTCAACCCAGTTCCTGGCAAACTCCAATAGGTGTTCAACCACGCTAAATAGGGGATGCTACTGCTGAACCATCCTATCGCAATTGCAACACACGGGAGCATCCAAAACAATTTTCGACCACTTCTTGCAAAAGCAAACCAAGAAGCTAGCGTAGTTGCTGTAAACACTAGCATCGATAGCGAAACACGAATTTCATCGCGCCACACAACCGCTCCGACCCATGCCACAAGTATTGCCACAAAAAACGATGGGCCTGCCATACCCAACGCTGACACAAATAAAATAAAGCGATCGTAAAACCCATTTTTGTGAATTGCAGCTACAATACCAAGCAAGAGCCCGAGTATTAATGCTAATGTTATGGAGACAACTGCCAAAATGAAAGTCCCAGGCATCACCTCTGCCAATATGCTCGATACACTCTTGTCTGAGAGAAATGACCGCTTCAAGTAAGGAGCTTTCACATATAACGCTTTGCCCTTTGCAGACCACGCAATGCGGTATCCACTGCATTCCGACTTGTCGAAGTAGATGCGTGAATGCTCATCGCTGCTGTGAATGCCCAGGGGGGAAAGTCCATTCAAGTAAAGGACATAACGCTCCCATACATGCAAATCCAAATCTAGTTTCCTTCGCATATTATCGACGACCTCTGCAGAAGCATTCTCACCTACCAAGTTTCGAACTGGATCGCCGGGAGTGAGATTGAAAAGAAAAAACACCAACGTGACTACGCCCCAAAGAACGAGTAACCCATATCCTACTTTGTTGACCAGATAGGCTATCATGCGGTTTGCCCATTCGCTTTACCCAACAATATCAATGCGAATACGGCATAGTTCAGGATATCGCGATACCCGCTATCCACACCTTCACTAACCAACGTTTTGCCTTGGTTATCCTCTATTTGTTTGATGCGAAGAAGCTTCATCAAAATCAAATCAGTGAGCGATGACACACGCATTTCTCGCCACGCCTCACCATAGTCGTGATTCTTGTCTAGCATCAGTGTCTTTGTCGTCAACACTTGCGCATCGTATCGGGTATTGGCTTCTGCCGGATCCAACTCGGTGCGCGAATCGTCTTTCATCTCCAACTGAATGAGCGCCATCACTGCGTAATTGATAATACCCACAAACTCTTCATCAATGGCCTCGCCCACCTTGCTTGTGCCTTTCTCCTGCAGGGTTCTAACACGCTGTGCCTTGATAAAAATCTGATCGGTAAGGCTCGGCGCTCGTAGAATGCGCCATGCAGTGCCATAATCACGCGTTTTATTGGTGAATAGTTCCCGGCAGTGTGCAATTACACTATCGAATTGATTAACGGTTTGTATTGTGCTCTCGTCCATATTTGCACGCAAATTTGCAACACTCACGCCCCAAAACGTACTGCCACATGATTCCAGATTCACCAATTTATGAACTAATCTACCCGGGTGGAACATTGACCCTCGACAAGCCAAGGATCATGGGTATACTCAACATCACCCCGGACTCCTTTCTTGCGAGTAGTCGCACATCCGTTGAAAACGGACTCCTTCAACGAGCAGAGCAAATGATCGCTGAGGGGGCAGACATTCTTGATTTCGGTGGTCAAAGCACACGCCCCGGAGCGGAGCGCCTTGATGCACATTCGGAAATGGCGCGCGTGATACCGGCTATCAAAATGGTGAGAGAAGCGTTTCCCAAAATCTGCATTTCCATCGATACGTTTTATAGTGAAGTGGCCGAAGCTGCTTGTGCCGCCGGAGCAAATATCATCAACGACATTAGCGGAGGAACACTAGATCCCTTGATGTATTCCACGGCGGGCAGATTGGGAGTGCCCTACATCCTCACCCATATTCAAGGTGAACCACAGACCATGCAACACAATCCGATCTACGAGAATGCTGTTGCCGATGTGCTCAACTACTTGAATGAGAAAATTGCATTACTCGCCTCAAAAGGTGTTCATCAAGTAATCATCGATCCCGGTTTTGGCTTCGGCAAAACGATGCAGCACAACCTGCAACTACTGCGCGATCTGCATTTATTCGGCGCACTCAATCGACCCATCTTAGCTGGACTGAGCCGAAAGAAAACACTTCAACTCATTGTAGAAAAGAAAGCCGAAGAAACACTCAACGCAACAACCGTAGCCAACACCATCGCCCTAATGAACAATGTATCCATTCTTCGCGTGCACGATGTGAAAGAGGCTAAAGAAGCTATACTCATCATTGAGGCAATGAAGAGCGCATAAAAAAAGCTGCAATAGCAGCTTATTTAAAGTACATCTACAGAATCTAGAACTCTCGGACCTAAGCCACTATGGCTGCTTTGGTGTCTCGACCTTGCTATAGGCAGAGCAAGAGTGATGTGTTGTTGTGCAAGATTGAACTGCAACTCCCAAAGTAAGCAGGCCTAAAAAAATCACGATTAAGCGCTGCAGTACTTCGTGCTTCCATTCATTTATTGGATTCATCATTTAAATTGTTTAGAGTTTATCGTAGTCACCTACTTTGAACGTGCTGGTGACTCATTAAGTTTCATTTTGACCAAACTAACTTTTCAACACGCTTCATGGTCTTAAAAACAGCCAAGTCGATAGGACCGTCATTGAAAAGAACACCAATCTTTTTGCTCGTATAAATCGCTCATTCGTAACCATAAAAGTATTTATTAGTGTATGCGGAGTTTTAGCCCGCAACCATCGAAACGAATGAGAATACAAAAGGTTACAACTCGCACTATACATTCTCGATACGAGCTTGCAAGGTATTCTGCAACAGCGTCACGATGGTCATCGGACCAACGCCCCCGGGAACAGGCGTTATGAAGCTGCATTTCGGGGCTACGCTCATGAACTCAACATCGCCAACAAGTCTGTATCCCGACTTTTTTGTCTGATCTTCAATTCGAGTTATACCCACATCGATTACCACTGCCCCCTCCTTCACCATGTCGCCCTTCAAAAATTCAGCGCGTCCTAAAGCGGCAACAATAATATCCGCCTGGCGGCACAACTCGGCAAGGCCACGTGATTTACTATGAGTAAGAGTAACTGTGCAATTTCCGGGTTGCATATTGCGCTGCATCAGTATACTCATCGGCAAGCCCACAATGTGCGACCGACCAATAACCACGCAATGCTTACCCTCTGTGTCGATGGAGTATCGTCGCAATAACTCAACGATACCACCCGGCGTGGCCGGAAGAAAGCACGGTAATCCTAATGCCATTCGTCCTACATTTTCAGGATGAAAACCATCTACATCCTTCCTTGGACTGATGGCCAGCAAAACTCTTTTCTCGTCGATGTGCGCAGGCAGCGGCAATTGAATAATGTATCCATCCAATTCATTATTGCGATTCAACTCATCGATGATTGAGAGAAGTTCCGCCTCGGTCAGCGATGCCTCGCGACGAATCAGGGTCGACTTGAAACCAACTTCTTCGCATGACTTAACCTTGGAGGAAACGTAAGTTAAACTTGCCCCATCGTGGCCCACCAAAACAGCGGCCAAATGCGGCGGTCGCATTCCACACTCGGTCATTTCCTGCACTGCGTGGGATATTTCAGATTTGATTTGTCGGGAAGTGGATAAGCCGTCTAATAGAATCATGCCTAGTCTGTTTTCGCAAAGATGCTTGTTAATAGGCCATGCTGATTCAAAAAGCCTGAATGATTACAAAAATAACATGTATCCACTCTGCTACTATCCCTGAAGGTCATGAGGCAATTTCTAAGCATTTAACCGTTGAATATCTTAACCAATTTTTATATTTAGCCATCTCGTTCGGCAATTACATTTACCAACACGAAACTATGAAGAAGAACATTTTCCCCACTCTGCTGCTATTTCTTTTCCATGCTGCCCAACTGAGCGCTCAAATCAAGAATACCACAGAAACAACAGACAAATTTTCCACGCTGCTCAACTACATTGAAATGATGTATGTGGATACCGTAAATGCCTCCGAACTAACCGAGAAAGCCATTGTGCATATGCTGGAAAAGCTCGATCCTCATTCGGTATACTTATCGAAAGAGGAAGTGCAGAGCGCCAATGAACCCCTGCAAGGAAGCTTTGATGGCATCGGTGTACAATTCCAAATCCTGCATGACACCATCCAAGTCATTGAACCTATTCAAGGCGGGCCCTCCGAAAAACTAGGTATTCGCAGCGGCGACAAAATCGTCAGAATAGATGGCGAAAACGTTGCCGGTATCGGTGTCAAGAACAGCGATGTAATGAAAAAACTGAAGGGGCCAAAAGGCACAAAGGTGACCGTTGGCATTGAGAGAAATAGAGATATTGAACTCCTCTATTACACCATAACTCGCGACAAAATACCGATTTACTCAACGGATGCTTCCTACATGGCCGCGCCTGGCATCGGTTACGTGAAAATCAGTCGTTTTGCCCAGACCACGGCCGACGAAATGAGAAAAGCTATCGCAGAATTGCGTGCGGAAGGAATGAAAGACCTTATCATTGACTTGCAAGGAAATGGTGGAGGACTATTGGACATTGCCGTTGAGATGTGTGATGAATTTATTTCTGGCAATCGCCTGCTTGTATACACCGAAGGACGTTCCTTTCCGCGTGATGAACGCCGAGCTGACGCCGAAAAGAAAGGAGTCTTCGAAAAAGGAAGACTTATCGTACTGATCGACGAGTCATCTGCCTCTGCGAGCGAAATCTTGAGCGGCGCAGTGCAAGACTGGGATAGAGGACTCATCATTGGCCGACGCTCTTTTGGAAAAGGTCTCGTGCAACGTCCAGTGCGCTTGCCCGATGGAAGTATGGTGCGACTGACGGTTCAGAAGTACTTCACGCCTTCCGGCCGCTGCATTCAAAAATCGTACGAAGACGGTTTGGCAGAATATGAAAAAGATAAAGAGAAGCGCTTTAAAAATGGTGAACTCTTTAGTCTTGACAGCCTCAATCTACCCGACTCACTGCGTTACTTCACAAACTTAAAAAAACGCACTGTTTACGGCGGTGGGGGCATCCTACCCGACATTTTTGTTCCTCTCGACACATCGGAAAACAGCAACTACTTCAGCGAGATGTTGCGCACTGGAGTGAACAACGATTGGGTGATGGAGTACACCAATGTCTCACGAGCTACACTGCTGAAGAAATATCCTACCATAAAGGATTTCACTTCATCCTACGAACTGCCTGAAACCGCAATGAGTGAAATGATCGCGCGCCTCAATGATAAAAAGGTAGCATTTAATGAGGCTGAATTTGAGACCTCTGAACACGCCATAAAAATTCGCACCAAAGCACTCATCGCCCGTAATTTGTATGATGGAGAAGCGTTCTATGTGTTTATTAATGAGCTTAATCCTGCACTCAAAAAAGCGGTGCAAGTTCTTCAAGACGGTTCGTTTGAAAAGATGAAACTCGCCTATTCCGATTTTAAATAAGCGTACTACATTTGGTCACTAATAAAAAACATAAAAGCAAGAAACAATGAGTAATGGATTAAAAGTGGGAATTCTGGTAGTTGTAGCTGGAGCCCTTGGTTTCCTTGGTTATTCACAATTTAAAAAAGGCTCACACGACATAGAGTCCCGCCCAACCGAAACGACTTCTTTGACCACTGATGCCACGGCATCAACTACAGAAGGTATCATCCCCCAAAATGATGAAGCGGGAAAAACAGAGAATGGAAAACTTTCTGAAACACGCGCGAAAACAACCATGACGCTCGACAAGAAAGAGCACGAATTCGGAACAGTCAAGCAGGGCGAACAAGTGGAGTGCGCATTCAAAGTAACAAACTCTGGTAGCCAGCCCCTCATCTTAGAAGAAGCTCACGGCTCATGCGGTTGCACTGTGCCGGACTATCCGAAAGACCCCATTCCTGCCGGAGAATCACGCGACATCAAAGTTAAATTCAACTCTACCGGAAAAAAAGGAAAGCAATCAAAAACCGTCACCATTACGGCCAACACAGAGCCAATTCAAACTATTGTGACCATTCACGCTATGGTCGATGCTCCTGAAACCGATGCAAAAGAGAAAGGCGGAAGTCACTAATCAATTTCGCGTAATAGAATTTCAATGGCTGCTTTGGCAGCCATTTTTTTTTGCTAGATTTTGTAGTGACGTTGGATGATAGCCTCAAACCACCGACCAGGTAACACTCGCATGAGGTAATATGCCAGGGCTGCCCTGGGCCTCGACACACGGTATCGAAGCCTCGGCTTGTTGGTCTCTAAAATCCGAACCACAACACGCGCAATCTCGCTTGGGTCCAACCCCTCATCTACCTCACCGTTCACCTGTTTCTGAATAGAATCATGCAACTCGCGATTAGACTCTGAGACCTTCGCGACAACCAATCTGTGACTATTTATTGCAGTGCGCACATCGCCGGGCTCTAGGATGACGACGCGTATTCCATCGTTAGCAACCTCTTGCGACAGCGCCTCAGAATAACCCTCGACTGCAAATTTACTTGCACAATAAATTCCTCGAAATGGAAGTCCCATCTGCGCAGCCATCGACGTGATATTGATGATATAGCTTCCCTGCTCAGTTCGTAATAGATTTAGCGAGTGCCTGCACACACAATGCAGTCCAACAAGATTGGTGTCAAACAATACTCTAATCTCATCCGAAGAACTATCCTCTACTGCTCCCAACAACCCTATACCCGCACTGTTTATTAAGGCATACAAGCTACCGTGGCTGCAGCGAATACTCTCAAGTGCTCCCCTCACGGAGCTCTCATCGGTCACATCCATCTGAATGAAAGACACTCCTTCTGGCCAATTGTCTTTGCGTGCACGCGCGGCTCCGAAGACAGTGTAGCCTCTCCGAACTAGTGCAACAGAAATGGCCCTGCCAATTCCACTGCTTGCTCCTGTAACCAATACAACACCTTTCATGCGAGCTCACTTTAGCAGCCAAATGTAGGTTTCGGCTAAAGGCTATGGGTACATTCGTGCTCACTATTTTTTGATCGCATGAACCAAAGAGCTATGGACAATTGGATCGACACCTTTGAACAGCAAGGCTGGATCGAGATTCACGATTTCATTTCAACAGAAGATGCTCAAGGTATCCGATCTGAAATTGCTAGCATTCAATTAACCGACGGGTTCAAACAAGCGGGCATTGGGAAACTAGATCAGCAACAAGTGGATACCAACCAACGTGGCGACTTCATTCGATGGATCAATCCCCAAGAAGCACTCACCCACACCACTGTTTTCCTTGAGAAGATCAATACAATTATTGAAGAGCTTAACTACACCTTTTACCTAGGTATAAGGGATTTCGAATGCCACTACGCCCATTATCCCCCAGGCACCTTCTACAAAAAACATGTCGACCGTCATAAAACAGGATCCACTCGTAGAGTTTCATTTGTGCTTTATCTCAATTCTGAATGGCAAGAAAATGATGGCGGCCAATTGCTCATTTATGACAGTGAAAACGAATCACACAGTATTCATCCCAGAATGGGCACGCTTGCTCTTTTCCTAAGCGAAAAAGAGCACGAAGTACTTGTGACCTCGCGAGACCGTATGAGCATAACGGGTTGGATGCTCAACGAAGTAATTCTATAAAAAAAGAAGGCTGCACATGGTGCAGCCTTCTCAAATCTATTCTGAATATTTTATTGCTTCACAAAACGCAGGCTGTGCAACTCGCTACCTACTAGAAGACGAACTTGATAGATACCTGCTGCGGCGCCCATCATATTTACATCTTCAACACGAGTTGAGCTCACGTTGCCAAGATCTTTCATCATGACCACACGACCACTGTTGTCGATGATCGTGTATGACATCGTTTCACCGGCCAAACCTTCCATATTCATTACGAATTGTCCGTTGTTTGGATTCGGATACATACTGATGTTGTATTGGCGATTCACCTCGTTCAACCCTGTAACCG